>JAJXUS010000183.1 GCA_021782675.1 Acidobacteriota bacterium | reverse complement strand
GGAAAGCTTGCGAGTGACCGCTTCCAGCCGCTCTTTGGAGTTGGCGTCTTTCTCCCGCTTCAGCGCGGTGCGCTCAATCTCCAGCGACGTGGTGCGGCGGTCCAGCTCGTCGATCTCGACCGGCACGGAGCCGATCTGGATGGCCAGCGAGGCCGCCGCTTCATCCACCAGGTCAATGGCCTTGTCGGGCAGAAAGCGGTCCGAAATATAGCGGTGCGACAGCGTGGCCGCCGCCACTATCGCCGAGTCCCGGATGCGCACGTTATGGTGCGCCTCATAGCGCTCCTTCAGGCCCCGCAGAATCGCAATGGTGTCCTCAACGTTCGGCTCGCCCACAAACACGATCTGAAAGCGCCGCTCGAGCGCCGCATCCTTCTCGATGTATTTGCGGTACTCGTTCAGCGTGGTGGCGCCAATGGCGCGCAGCTCCCCGCGCGCCAGCGGCGGCTTCAGCATGTTGGAGGCGTCGATGGCGCCCTCCGCTGCGCCCGCGCCCACCAGCGTATGCAGTTCGTCGATGAACAGAATGATGGTTCCGGAGGCGTCTTCAATCTCTTTCAGTACAGCCTTCAGGCGGTCTTCAAATTCGCCGCGGTACTTGGCCCCGGCCAGCATCGCCCCGAGATCGAGCGACACGACGCGCTTGTCGCGCAGCACGTCCGGCACGTCGCCGGAGACGATGCGGCGTGCCAGGCCCTCGACAATGGCCGTCTTGCCCACGCCGGGCTCGCCAATCAGCACGGGATTATTTTTTGTGCGGCGCGACAGCACCTGAATCACGCGGCGAATCTCTTCATCACGTCCGATGACCGGATCCAGCTTGCCGCGGCGCGCCAGGTCCGTCAGGTCGCGGGCGTAGCGCTCCAGCGCCTGAAACTTCGCCTCCGGATTCTGGTCCGTCACCCGCTGGTTGCCGCGCACCGTCGTCAGCGCGCGAAGAATCGCGTCATACCCCGCACCCGCCGCAGTCATCGCCAGTTGTGCAGGGTCCTTTTTCTGCTGCGCAATCGCCAGCAGCAGATGCTCGGTCGAGACGTACTCATCCTTAAAGTTGGAGGCTTCCTGAAAAGCCTGCTCCAGAACTTTGAGAAACGTCTGGGAGCCCTGTGGCTGCTGGGCGCCGCCGGATACCTGGGGAAAGGTTCCGAGGACCTTCTCCAACTGGCCGCGCAGACTCTCCAGCGAGACGCCGGTCTTCTGCAGCACGGGCGCGACGATGCCCTCCCGGTCGCCGAGCAGCGCCAGCAGCAGATGCGCCGGCTGAATCTCCGGATTGCCGCGTTCCGCGGCCAGTGAGGTTGCGGTCTGCACGGCGTCCTGCGCCTTGACCGTCAGTTTTTCCCAGCGGATAGCCATGGTGGTTTGTTCCTTTACCGATAAAACTACTCTGTTGGATGTGGGTTCAGGGTCCGGGTTGACCCGGCAAAAAAGGGCAGTGCCCGCGCCCCTGGGCGCCCGGCACTGCCCGCAGTTTCAAATGCCCTCTGGCGCTCTGCCGAATGAGCCGCGCCTCAGGCAGCCGGTTTGGAGCTGACTTCGCCCGCAACGGTCCGGGTGGCCTCAGCCGGTTTGCCGCTATTCACCGAGACCTTGATCTGCTTCGGCTTGGCTTCGGCCTTCTTGGCAATTTCGATCGCCAGCACGCCGTCGGTATAGTTCGCCTTCACGGCTTCCGGATCGATCGTGTTGGGCAGGGTGAACGCGCGGGCAAATGTGCCATAGCGCCGCTCGACCCGGTGATAGTTCTCTTCCTTCGTCTCCTTCTCAAAGTGGCGCTCGCCCCTCACCGTCAGCGTCTGGTTTTCCAGCTGCACGTCGAAGTTTTCGAGCTTCATGCCGGGAGCTTCCAGTTTGAGCACGATGTGGTTCGCGTCCTCGTAGATATCCACGGGAGGAACGAAGGCGTTGGTGGCCAGAGACTCATCTTCATTGCGGGCGAATCCCTGAACCAGAGAGTTGAGCCGGTTCTGCAGGGTATAGATGTCCTCGAACGGGCTCCAGCGAGTGATAGCCATGGGTGTATCTCCTTTGCAGTCAGCGCTGGATGGGGTGGCACAGCGCTGGGAATGTCGTTGAACCAACTATACCATAATAGACGCAGAATATGTGAGTGCAGTTGCATAAGATTTCTGAAGAATCCGCTATTCTCCCTTCTGCGCCCAAGATTTCTGCCCGCTTCCTCTGCCACACCTGGGAAATTGCTTCATTCTGTTAGGGGGAGATTTCCGCCATGAGCGCCCTGGCGCTGTTCCTGCTGCAGATTGCCATCATCGTCCTGGTGACGGGGCTGTGCGGCATTCTGCTGGAAAAGCTGGGGCAACCCCGCGTCGTGGGCGAGATGGTCGGCGGCCTTGTGCTGGGCCGGTCGATCTTTGGCTACGCCGCACCCCATCTGGTCGCTCAGCTCTTTCCACCCAATTCCCTTCACAGCCTCACGTTGATCAGCGATCTGGGAATGGTGCTGTACCTGTTTCTGGAGGGGATGAACCTGGACTTCGAGGCGGTGTGGCAACAGCGCCAGACCGCGCTCCGCATCAGTCTGCTCTCAATGGTGTTTCCCTTTGTCCTGGGCTGCGGTCTGGGAATGCTGATGTACCGGCGCTTCCACGGCGCGCAGGACAACTATGTGGCGTTTTTGATCTTTGTGGGTGTGGGGCTGTGCACGACGGCGTTTCCCGTGCTGGCGCGCATGCTGCGCGATAAATCCACCGGCGACGAGAAGTTGAACATGCTGGTGTTGGTGGCGGCCGCTCTGGCCGATGTCGCGGGCTGGATGCTGCTGGCGGTGGCGCTGATGCTGACCGCACCACACGCTTCCCCGCGGGTGCTGGCGTTCAAGATGCTGCTGCTGGTGGTCTTTGGCGCTCTCATGCTTGGCCTGGTGCGCCCGGCGATCGGGAAACTGGTCCGCTGGCGCGGCGCTCCCAACGTGACGCAGGTCCTGCTGGCCGTCTTCATCGTCTTTGTACTGTTCTGCGCCTTTGTTACGGAACGGCTGGGCGTGCATGCGTTGTTTGGCGCATTTCTGGCCGGCATGTGCATGCCGCGGCTGCACAGTTGGCATCGGCAACTGGAGCGCACGATCCACCCGCTGGTCTCGGTCCTGCTGCTGCCCGTCTTTTTTGCCGTTACGGGTATCCACACGGAGTTCCGCGATCTGGGCGGCCGCGGCGTACTGGGCTGGTTTCTGCTGCTGCTCGTTGTGGCAGTTGTCACCAAGGTAGGGGGCGCCTATTACGGGGCCCGTCTCTCCAAACTGCCGCAGCGGGAGTCGCTGCTGGTCGGCTTCTTGATGAATACGCGCGGGCTGGTGGACCTGGTGGTGGTCACGCTGGCGCTCGAGGCCGGGGCCATCAATTCCCAGCTCTTCACAATCCTCGTCCTCATCGCGCTGCTCACCACCGCCATGACCGCTCCAGCGCTGCGGCTGCTGAAGATAAAACCTGACAGCGGAGCCAGGCCGACCGAATCCCAGTCCAATGTCAGCGCGGCCGGGAGCAATCCATAGCTTCGACTCCGGAGGGCGGCAGACTATGATGGAGGGCGCTGCCTATCCCATCGGCTCGCTGGAGCTTTCATGAGGCTTTTTCTTCGCCCGTTGCCGCTGCTTGTCCTTCTATGTCTTGCTGGCGCACTTCCAACGCGCGGGCAGGCGAAACCCTCCCGGCCGGCCTCCGGATATACAGCGCCGGATTATTCAAACCCGGCAAACTGGGTCTGCCGCCCGGGCGCGGAGACCGTCTGCACCGCAAACCTGGATGCGGAGGTCATGGCTCCCGGCAAGCCGCCAAGGACGGTGCGGTTTCAGCCTGCGGCCGATCCGCCGATCGACTGCTTTTACGCGTATCCGACCGTCTCACTCCAGGAAACGCCGTACGCCAGCATGACGGCCAGTCCGGAGGTGAAGAAAGTGGTCAACGCGCAGGCAGGCCTGTTGACCGCTCGCTGCCGCGTGTATGCGCCCCTCTATCGCCAGGTGACGGTGCCCGCGCTGCGCCGCACGATGGCGAACCATGGGCAAATCTCCTGGGAGCTGCCCGAGCGTGACCTGCTGGCGGCTTGGGCCTTCTATCTGCAACACGACAATCATGGCCGCGGCGTCGTTCTGATCGGGCACAGCCAGGGAACCATCCTGCTGCAGGAGCTGATGGCTGCGGCCGTCGACGGCAAGCCCGCACAGGCCCTGCTGGTTTCGGCATTTCTGGCCGGCGACCCATCGCTCGGCGTTCCGCCCGGCGCGCGCGTGGGCGGGACCTTCAAGCACATTCCAACATGCGATTCTGCCGCGGAGACCGGCTGCGTGTATGTCTGGGGCACCTACCGGGCGGATGCACCCGCCACGGATCAGATCTTTGGCGCTGCGCGGAAGGATGGCCTGGTCAGTGCTTGCGAAAATCCGGCGGCGCCGGCGGGCGGTAGCGGCGCCCTGAAGTGGTTCATCCATCGGCCGAGCGACCAGCAAAACGGCAAAACACACTGGGTGGAGGTGCGGGGCGTGTTGACCGGCGAATGCCGGAACTTCTCCGGACGCAACGCGTTCCGGGTAACCGTGCTGAAAGGCCCTTACGCCAAAACCGCGAACAAAATGCTGGATCATGCGGCCCGGCACCAACGCTGGGGGCTCCATCCGCTGGACTTGACATTGGTGAAGGGCAACATTCTGGATGTGCTGGATGCCGAGACCGCAACGTGGACAAAGGCGCATCCGGCCCCGAAGCCGACGCCGCTGCCCGTCGCGAACAAGGTTCCCTAGCCTTCGGGTGCGGTCGCCCTTAGGGCAGCCGCTTGATTTTGGTGCCTTCAGGAATTTTGAGCTGGAACTGATCGTTGGCGAGCGGCCGGTTCAACGTCAGCTTCTGGATCGTGAGAGCGATCTGGTAGCCGTCCACCGGGCGATCGATCACAATGCGAGTGGGATAAGGAATGCCCTGAAATGTCTGGTAGTTGCTGTACAGGGTCTTGGTGACCAGGTTTCCTCTGCCGTCGTACTCATCCAGTTGATAGGGCAGCAGATCGGTGCGGCTGACGTGAACGACGCGAACCGGGATCAGTTCCTGGCTGTCGCCCTGACGCCGCAAAATCCCCAGATCATAATCGGGCAGCTCCACCAGATGATGGGTGTGCGGATCGCGCTCCACTCGGCTGTTGGTCGTCACATAGATCAGCTCATCGGGCGCGACCTTGCGGATCAGCATGGAGTCGAAAAAGACGGAGGGCCGCAGGTTCATCAGCGGATGGGGCGAGGGTTTGGTGACCGTGCCCTTGCCGGTGATCGCTTCGTTTTTCGGCGGGATCAGCAGCGTGAACCGGGATCCGTTGCTGGCCATGTCGAAGGCCCGCGTCTCCACCACCGGCAGCATTCCCAGCACGCGCAGCATGTCCGGCTGGCG
>JAJXUS010000182.1 GCA_021782675.1 Acidobacteriota bacterium | reverse complement strand
GCCGGCAGTGCCGCTGTTCACCCTCGTACTTTGCGCCTCTTCACTCGCTGTTTCCGCCCAGAACAATCAGGATCAGGAAAACTGGAAGTATCCACCGCCGCCGTTGGCGACCAATCAATATCAGCAAACCAACCTGGTCTCAAATGCCAGCGGAGTTGCGCCCGTCACAGATCCAAATCTGATCAATCCCTGGGGCATCGCGCGCAGTTCCGGCGGGCCGTGGTGGATTTCCGACAACAATAGCGGCCTATCCACTCTCTACAGTGGAACGGGCTCCATCATCCCGCTGGTTGTCACTGTACCCGCGGCAGATCCGAATTCGAATATGCCGGGTTCGCCGACCGGAATCGTCTTTAACGGCTCGCAAGGGTTCGCGCTCGCAGCAGGCAAGCCGGCTCTGTTTCTGTTTGTCACCGAGGATGGAACGATCTCCGGCTGGAATCCTGGCGTGCAGCCGACGAAAGCGGTGATTGTGGTGCACCAGAAGAAGTCTGTATTCAAGGGCGCGACGATTGCGACCGTGAATACCCGGCAGACCGGCACCCAGACGCTTTTGTTCGTTGCGGATTTTGCGAAAGGCAAGGTCGAAGTGTTCAACTCCAGCTTTCAGCGGATGCCGCAATGGGAAGAAGCGTTCGACGCCGACGATATTCCCTACGGATTTGCGCCGTTCAATATTCAGAACATCGGCGGAAATCTTTTTGTGACATACGCCAAACAGGACGCAAGCCTGCAGAATGAGATCGACGGCCCGGGTCTTGGCTTTGTCCGCGTATATACGGCGGAAGGAAGGCCGCTGCTCCGGCTGCAGCATGGTGCGTGGATGAATGCGCCGTGGGGGGTCGCGGTTGCCCCCAGCGACTTCGGTCCCTTCAGCCACGATATTCTCGTGGGCAATTTTGGCAGTGGATGGATTGCTGCCTACAATCCAGTGACCGGGAAATTTCTGGATTACGTGCGCGATGCGCATGGGCAGATCGTAACGATTGATGGCATCTGGGGGTTGAGTCCCGGCAACGACGGCAAGGCCGGCAATGCAACGTCCATCTATTTCTCTGCGGGATCGAACCACGAACAGGGCGGCTTGTTTGGCACTCTGACGGCGTTGCAGAATCCGCAGGGCGGCGGCCAGTAGATAAAAAGCGCCTGCTGTCTGACGGGGAACCTTACCCCAGGCAGCGGGCGTATGTTTGCTGGGGCCACAAGGCCGGGTTCGTCGCCGCGTACAACAGCAGAAGCGCAGCGGGGATCCATACGTAGAATCGAGTCTCCAGAGAGAACATGGGTGTGGCTGCCTGTGCGGCCGCGGCAACCAGATACCCCACGGCGACCACCCGTTTGGCGAGCGGCGCCAAATTCCGCCAGCGAACGACGGCTGCCATCAGCGCGACCGTCAGCAGAGACGCGTCATACCACCAGCCATAAACGCTGGTGACGAGCGACGCCAACAGAAGAATGGGAAGAAGCCGGGGCCAGTCCCAACCGCGCAGCCGCGGACGATACCACGCCAGCCACGACAGTCCCGGCAGTAACGGCACAAATTGCAGCCAATGGTGTTGCATGCCAAAGTGGGCGCGCAATAACCCGCCGATGCCGCTGACAACGCGCGTAGTCTCCACTGCCGCCGCGCGATAGCCCGGAAACGCCCCCGGCGCCCACCACGCAACCAACGCACAGGATAGAAGCAGTCCCGCAGCAATTGTCAGGAGCGATTTCCAGCGGTGCTCTTTGAGCAGAAACAGCCCGGCAGCCAGGGCCAGCAGATACGTCAGATGGGGCTTGATTCCAAGTCCCAGCAGAGAGACGCCGAGCAGAATCGAATGCCGCGACCGGCTGAGCCGCAGGAAGGCAGCCAGACAAAAAAGAATGACGGGCAGAATCTGGCCATCGAAGATCGCAGAGAGATTGGCCGGAAAGGTCAGCGCGAGCAGCAGCGGCAGCCAGTCGGGCAACCCGGGTACAGCATAGATTTGCCACAGCAGCTCCGCCGCCGCGATGGTCAACGATAAGCCGGATGCAAACCACAGCAGCCGGGCGGTATGGTAGGAGAGCCAACCCAGCGGCACAAGGGCCGGCAGCGTCCACGGCGGGAGCATCAGCTCCACAACGCGCGGGGCGGTTGACCCGGAAGCCTGCTCCAGATGGAACAGCGCCGCAGGATTGTAAGGATCCCGATGCTGCAGCAGCAGACGCGCGCCGGCCCAATACTGATCGAAGTCATCGTGCTTCAACTGCGGCGCGATCAGGAGCGTTTCCAGAATCACAAGCGCAGCCAGAATCGCGAACCGCGGCCAGCGGGCGCCGGTTTGAGATATAAAACGGCTGCCAGCGGCTGCGTGGTTTGAGGGCACGGTCACACTGCCGTATATCGGCATGCCGGAGGGTGCCCTTCAGCCGGCGGCGGCGTCCCGGATCGCGTCAGCCGTCGCGGTTGCCTCCCGGCAGGCCCGCACGTCATGCACGCGGATGATATGAGCACCGGCTAGAACAGATGCGGTGACGGTTGCAAGGGTTCCGGCCAATCGGTCGGGCGGGGGCTGCCCTGGGCTCGTTGATGGGCCACCGAGAAAGCTCTTTCGGGAAGTCCCGGCGAGCAGGGGATAGCCCAGTGCGTGCAACGCATCGAAGCCGGCGAGCAATATGAAATTTTCCGCACCCCGTTTGCCGAAGCCAAAGCCAGGATCCAGCACCACACGCTCGCGCACAATGCCCACCGCCAGCGCCGCCTGAACGCGGTCCTGTAATTCTTCAGCCACTTGCGATACCAGCGTCTCGCTGGGCAGCGGAGGCAGCGACTCCCACTCCGCCATGGTGCCCCGCGTGTGCATCAGGATCACACCGCAGCCGAGCTCCGCACAGGTCTGCGCCATCTCCGGATCCCAGAGAAAGCCGCTGACGTCATTTACGATTTCTGCGCCGACGGCGGCAGCATGGCGGGCGACCTCTGCCTTATAGGTGTCGATGGAAATCAGGCAGCCGGGCCGCTCCCGTCGGAGTTGCTCAATGACCGGAAGGACGCGATCCATCTCTTCGGCGGCAGTGACGGCAGGCCGTGTGCCGGGCCGCGTGGACTCTCCGCCGATATCGAGAATGTCCGCGCCTGCTTCCAGCAGCCGCAGTCCGTGGTCGACAGCCGCAGCGGGAGAAAGAAACTGGCCACCATCGGAAAAAGAATCCGGGGTGACGTTGAGAATGCCGGCAATCCGCGTGCGCTCCCCCAGCGCCAGAGAGTGTGTGGCCATGCGCCACGTGAATTGGGGTCGCGGTGTAACGATCATGGCAGAAAGCCAGTTGCAACGCCCCGGAAAGTGGGCAGCCGCGAGAACGCGTCTACCTTTCATTGTCGCCGGTCCGGCCGCACGGCTGAATGCACCGTTTTCCACAGTATTCCGCACCCTCTACAATGAGCCTGTGTCATTCAAGAACTCACCCGTTCTGGTCGTGCATGGCGGCGCCTGGGCCATTCCAGAGGACATGCTGGAGGCGCACCGGCGCGGCGTCGCTGCTGCGCTGAGCGCTGGTTATCAGTTGCTGGAGCGCGGAGCGTCTGCCGTTGACGCCGTCGAGACGGCGGTCTCCATTCTTGAGGACGACGAGACATTCGACGCGGGCCGAGGCAGCTTTTTAACCAGCGATGGCCGCGTGCAGATGGACGCATTGCTGATGGATGGAGGCACGCTTCGAGCCGGCGGGGTCGCCTGCGTCGAGCGGATTCGCAATCCCATTCGCGCAGCGCGGCTGGTGCTGGACAAAAGCCCGCATGTCTACTTTGTCGCCGATGGCGCTGAGGCTTTTGCCCAGGCAAACGGTATGCCGCTGATCGGCAACCAGGAGCTGGTGCTGGAACGCGAGCGCGAGCGGCTGCGGCAGGCACAGGATGAATTGCGGCAGGGCGTCGCGGATGCAACCTTCAGCGGAAAGGCTGAACGCTTCTCCGGCGAACTTCTGTCGCATGACACCGTCGGCGCCGTGGCTTTGGATGCGCACGGCAACCTTGCTGCGGGAACCTCAACCGGTGGCACGCTCAACAAAGCTCCCGGGCGGGTGGGCGATTCTTCCCTGATTGGTTGCGGATGCTACGCGGACAATCTTTCAGCGGCAGTTTCACTCACCGGCTGGGGCGAGCCAATCATGAAGCTGGTGCTGGGCAAGTGGGCCGTGGACCGGGTACAGCAGGGAACGCCGCCCGCACGCGCGGCCGAAGAGGCGATTGCCTACCTCTTCCATCGGCTGGGCGGCTATGGCGGCATCATTCTGCTGGGACCTGCGGGCCGCGTCGGCGTGGCCCACAACACGCCGCACATGGCGTGGGGTGTGCAATCAAGCCGCGGCGTGGAAGTGCATACCGAGCAGGCGCAGAGCTGAGCGCTGCCGCGCCGGCGGCGTTAGCGCAGAATCCTACGATCCTGTTTGGACGGCGTCGCTTCCACCTGCGATGGAGTCGGAAGCTGCGAAACATTCCATCCGCCACCTAATGCCTCAATCAACTGAACGGCCGACGTCATCTGCGTAATCTGCAAGGACGCAAGCGTCTGCTGATCGACCAGTAGAGTGGATTGCAGGGTGACGACATTCACATAGGGATCCAGCCCCGTGCGGTAGCGGGCCATCTCCAGATCCAGTCCCTCTTGTGCAGTGGCGACCACCTCGCGCTGCTGGCGAATCTGTTGAGACAAAATACTGACCGCGCTTAAGGAGTCTTCCACCTGCTGAAACGCCGTTAAGACCGTTTGGCGGTAGGTGGCGAGGTTCGCGTTGTAGAGCGCGATGTACTGGTGAACGGTGGCGCGGCGCAATCCGCCTTCATAGATCGGCTCAGAGATCGACGGGCCGATGGACCAGAAGCGGCTCGGCCAGTCCAGCAACTGGTGCGCAAGCGAAGCCTCCGTACCGCCCGCCGCGGACAGGGTCAGATTTGGGTAAAACGCCGCGTCGGCAAAGCCGATCTCAGCATTCGCAGCGGCCATATTGCGCTCCGCGGCAGCGACGTCCGGGCGGCGCTGCAGCAGTTGTGAAGGGACGCCGATAGGGATCGGCGGCGGCGAGTACACCATCGGGCGCGGGGCGATCGAAAAGCGCTCGGCCTGCTGGCCCACCAGCACCGCAATCGCATGCTCATATTGCGCGCGAAGGATGCCGAGATTCGTCGCCTGCGCCTGCGTCGCCTGCAGGGTGTTCTCCGCCAGTACGACCGCTGCCTTATCTCCCAGGCCGGTTTCGTATTGTGACTGCGCGAAGCTCAGCGCGTCCTGATCCGCTTTGATGGTTTGCGCGTATAGCTGAATCAGCGCGTCCTGACCGCGAATCTCAAAGTAAAGTCCCGCGAGCGTGGCCTGCTCCGTGAGCCGCTCATTTTCAAGGTCGGCTGCGCTCACTTGGGCGGAATACTCCGCTTCATGCACCAGATTCCGC
>JAJXUS010000181.1 GCA_021782675.1 Acidobacteriota bacterium | reverse complement strand
TCCCGTCCGCTCCGCCTGCGCCATCGTCGTCAGCTCCCAGAACGCCCACCGAAACTGGCTCTACAAGCAACAGCAGACCATCTCCGCGCCCGGCTTCAGCGGACAGGCCTTCAGCACCTACGTTCCCCACACCGTCCGCGCCACCGAAACCAAAACCTGCACCGACTGCCACGTCTCCGCCCGCGAAGACAACAACGCCTGGATGGCCCAGCTTCTTGTCCAGGGCACGAACTTCCTCAACTTCATGGGCAAGTACGTCTACGTCGCCAACGGCAGCCGCGGTTTCGCCGCCGTGCCCATTGCCGAAAGCACCGAACCGCCTGCCGTCCTTGGCTCAGACCTTCAGCACCTGGCCTATCCGGACGACTACCGGCGCTTCCTCGCACACGACCGCAGGCTCCGCACCGCCTACACCCACTCCGGCAACAACGTGCTCGACCTCCAACTCCGTGGCGAATACCTCTACGCCGCCGTCGGCGCCGGCGGCTTCCGCATCTTTGACGTAGCCAACGTTGACGTCAAGGACAACTCACAGCGAGTCAGCTCCGCGCCTGTCTCGCCACTCGGCCAGCGCTTCTACATCCACACCAAATTCGCCACCGCCATCGCATCCCCCTCCACGCTCGCGCTCGACCCGCTGCGCAAGCAGCTTCCGCAGAATGAAGAACAGGCAATCGCGCCCCTCTACGCCTTCCTCTACGTCACTGACAAGTATGAAGGTCTGATCGTCGTCGGCGACCCCAAGACCGGCGTCGGCACTCTGCTCGACGGCAATCCGCAGAACAACTTCCTCAAGCGCGCCCTCACCTTCAACCCCGACGGCAGGCTCAATGGTGCGCGCCGCATTACTCTCGCCGGCACCTTCGCCTACATCCTCTGCGACCGCGGCATGGTCGTCGTCAACCTCGCCGACCCGCTCCACCCGAATATCACCGCCGAGATCGGCGCGCCCGCTCTCGACCACCCCACCGGCGTCGCCGTGCAGTTCCGCTATGCCTTCGTCACCGACCACGCCGGACTCAAAGTCTTCGACCTCACCCATCTCGACCATCCCCGTCCCGTCGGCCTCACCGTCCCGCTCGACGACGCGCGCAACCTCTATGTTGCCCGCACCTATGCCTACGTCTCCGAGGGTCGCCATGGCATCGCCATCGTCGATGTCGAGTCGCCGGAACGCGCCCACCTTGACCAGACCTTCAACGCCGGCGGCGCACTCAACGACGTCAACGACCTCAAGATCGGCATGGTCTCCTCCAGCCAGTTCGCCTTCGTCGCCGACGGGCACAACGGCATGAGGATCGTCCAGCTTTTCTCGCCCAAATCCACCCATGAGTTCTACGGTTTCAGCCCGCGGCCCACGCCGCAGTTGATCGCCACCTGGAAGAGCAATGGACCTGCGCTGGCCATCTCCAAAGGTGTGGACCGCGACCGTGCCGTGGATGAAAGCGGCAACCAGCTTACCGTCTTCGGTCGTCGCGGAGCGCGTCCCTTCAACGCCGAGGAACTCGCCCGCATGTATCTGCGCAACGGCAAGCTCTACACCGTCACCGACACGCCGCCCGGCCCGCCGCAAACCGAACCCGCAGCGCCCGCAGCTTCCACGCTTGCAAAGCGGTAATCCCCAAGCCGGACCGACTTACTTTTTCACCAGCCGATCCAGCGGCAGCCCCTTCACTGTCAGCGCCGCCGTCTCCTGCCCATGATAGACGTGGCACAGGAAGCAGCCACTCTCGGCATGGCCATTGGCCAGCGCCGGTCCCTGCGGACTTGTGCGCCCATCGTGGCACCTGCGGCATGTCGCAATCGTCGGCATCAGCACGGCGTGTTCGCCGGTCGCGGTCAGCGTCTCGGTATGGCAATCCGCGCAGGCCACCGCGCGATGCGCCGGATGGCTAAAGATCGCGTGGGTCATCCACTTCCTCGGCTGCGTCACCGTCTGGTAGTGCGGCAGACTGCCGTCAGTCGGCAGCGCCGTGTCGCTCTTGTGGCAGAGTCCGCACTTCTCGCGCCACAGAATCGTCTCGGCCCGCATCACGCTCACCTGGAGCCACTGCTGCGCATTGCGCGGCGCGGTCATCCCCGCCATGCCCGGCAGCGGCTGCTGGCGCGGCCAGTCGCGAATCTCCGCAGCCACCACGCCTGGATGCGTTCGCGCAAACTCCGCCAGCGAGGCCGCCACAAACCCATGCACAATCTCAGGCGACTTGTGCGGCACCTGCACCGCAAGATGCCGGTCAAACTCCAGCGAATGGCAGCTCTGGCAGCTCGTTGCAAACTTCACTGGCTGCATCCCGTCGCCCTGCCTTCCATCGGCGGCCACGGTCGCCGTGTGGCAGCTTGCGCAGCTCAGCGTCACTGGCCCATCCACGCCCTTGAGTCCCGCCTTCAGATGCTCGGCATGGTTAAAGACCAGCGCCGTCGCCGCTGCGCGCTCGCTCTCTGTTGCCGTCGGCAGCAGCCGGAACTCCGGATGGTTCTCCGCAAAATTACTCACCTCGCGCGCAATCGCCACTGCACCGCCGCGCGCCTCCAGATGCGCATGGCACTGCGTACAACCCGCATCTTTCGTCGCCGCCAGATGCATCGCGCCCACGTGTTCCTCGTGGCAGCTGGAGCAGCGCGGATGCAGCGTACTCTCGGCCGGATGGTGCGGCTCGGCCACGTGGCAGCTCAGGCACGCTGAATCCGGCACCTGCCGCCGCATTCCCAGCGCCGGAGTCCAGCTCGTCGCCTCGACCACCGGCACATGGCACAGCTCGCAGCGCTCGCCAAAGACCGCATGGCTCGTCGACATCGGCCCCGCCGACAGCAGCGTCCCGCCGCGCACCAGCGTCGTCGTCCCAAACCAGACAATCGCCGCAGCCAGCGCCGAAGCAGCCAGCCACCACTGCCAGGCGCGCACCGGCGACATCCGCTTGAAGTAGTTCAGATCGTGCCGCTTGGCCACAATCTTCGTCGTTCTCTTGCGTACACTCATAGGCTCAGTACCGCAGCGCTCCAATCGCGTGGACGATCGCCAGCAGCACCAGCGCCGCCGAGATCGGCAGATGTACCAGCAGCCATCCATGCAGCCACATATGCAACACCCTCTGGTGATCCAGCTCTCGCTTCTCTTCGCAAATCTCCTCGATCGCGGTCAGCGGCTCCCACGCCGCCGGCAAAAACTCCCGCCGCAGATCCTCAAACCGCCCATGCACCCAATCTCGATTTGCAAACCGGCTTCCGCGCGCGCCCTTCTGTCGCAGATACGGCACCACCGACTCAGCGAAAAACCGCCCAAACGCTTCCGTCTCGTTCTCCATCGTCGGCAGATCCATCAGCGTATCCACCACCGTCGCGCCCGCTCCCGTCGCCGGAGCCAGCCGCTGCGTCACATCCGACGCATGGCCTTCCGCCTCTGCCACCAACTGTCCGCAGATCACCGGAATCTGGTCATAGATCGTCTCAAACGGCACCTCGCGAAAGATGCGCGTCGGCAGAGTATGTTGCAGCCACGCCCCAAAGACGCCGCTTGCCACCACCACCACCATCAGCACCATCAGCACCGCCGTCAGCGCGCCCCGCGCGTGAAACGCCGCATGAAACAGCACCATCGGCAGCGCCAGAAAGCCCAGCCACAGATGCGCACGCATCC
This sequence comes from Acidobacteriota bacterium, assembly GCA_021782675.1. GTDB lineage: Bacteria > Acidobacteriota > Terriglobia > Terriglobales > Acidobacteriaceae > JAKAUB01. The sequence continues at coordinate 1,821 of JAJXUS010000181.1, read as the reverse complement.
ATATCTTCGCGCGCCCGATCCGCCATATCGGAAACCGCTTGCGCACGCTCAGCATCGCCGCAAACAGCATCAGTCCCAGCGCAACCGAGCCAAAGATCAGCCCGATCGCCGTCCCGCCGCCTGGCGTCGCCGTCCGCAGCGCATACGGAATGTAGACCGCCGCCCCCGCCACCATCGCGACCACCGTCGCGATCATCCACGGCTTGTGTGTCTCGTCAATCCGCATCGATTCCGCTCCAAAACATCCTGCCCAGAAAAATCCTGCCTTGCAAAATCACCGTCCTCCTCGCGCTCGCACCCGGACTCAGCGATTCTTCCCCACAAACGCGGCCTCCCTGTCGAGATCCACCCCCAGCACCTGCGCAAAAAACTCATTCGGCTTCACCCGATGCGCCGCATCGTGCGGACACGCATAGACGCAGCTTGGCTCGGATAGCTCATGGCACAGATCGCAGCTTGTCGCCTTGCGCACCTTGCCCGCATTCGCATCCGCCTTGTCGCCTTGCACGTCATGCAGCGCCACGGCGTTGCCTCGCACATCAAACTCCTGCACCGTGATATTCCCATACGGGCAGTTCTGCGCGCACAATCCGCAGCCCACACACCAGTCCTCAATCATCACTTCCAGCGAGTTGCGCCGGCGGATCGAACCCACCGGGCAGCCGATCATGCACCGCGGATCGCGGCACTGCCGGCACGACGTAGCCACCAGATAGTTCTCAAACCGCACCCCGTCGCGCAGCAGCCGCGTCACCCCGTCATGCGCACTCGCGCACGCCTTGACACACTGGTCGCAGCGCGTACACTTCGTCAAATCCAGCACCAGAAGGCTCTGCGCATCCATCAGCCCCTGCTCCAGGAACTGTCCCAGCGGCGTATTCTGCTCCCGCACGTTGGCTTTCGTCCGCTGCATCTGGTTCTCACGCCGACGCTGCTCCACCGTCAGCTCAATCTGCTGGCGCACCTCAGGAAATCGCTCCAGCATCGCGTGAAACTCCGGCGCTTCCATCCGCACCAGCTCCACATGATCCAGCGCCACGCATGTCGCCGTCCGCACGCCCTCGCCCATCAGGCCCATCTCGCCAAAATATCCACCCCGCGGCAGATACGCCAGCACCATATCCTCGCCATTCAACTTCTGCGAAACCTTCACAAACCCGATCCGCACCAGATAGAACGCATCCGCCGGCGCTCCCTCTTCGCAGATCACCTCGCCCGGCGCATAGCGCACCAGCTCTACACGGTCCCGCAGCACCTCCACAAAATCCTCGCCAATCGTCGAGAAGATCGGCACGCTCCGCAGATGCGTCCCCAGCGCACGCGCACGATAATCCTTCTCCAGCCTCGCGCGAAACGTCTTGTTCTTCTGCATCACGTCCAGTACATTGCGCAGCATCTCCAGCATCACGCAGTCGGTCTTCGCACGCACCGTCGCTGATCGCGGATAGAAGCTCATGCAGGTCATCTCGCCAAACAGATCCCCTTCATGCAACGTCGCGATCGGATTGTCATACGGCAGGTCCACCGGCGCATCAATCCGAATATGTGTCGGCGTATCCCGTTCCTCCTCGCGCGGCTGTCGGCTTTTGGGAATCAGCATCGAACGCATCCGCGTAAACAGCCCCGTCGAAGCCGCCTCCGTCGCCACATGCTCGCGCGGCGCGCGAATAAACACCTCCGCCTCACCCTCCAGAATGTAAAACGCCGTCGAACCGTTTTCGCCCTCGCGCACAATCGTCTCGCCCGCACGATAGCGACGCTTCACCACCGATCCCTTGTTCAGATTCAGAAACGTTCCCGAGACGCCATGAAAGACCGGCA
>JAJXUS010000180.1 GCA_021782675.1 Acidobacteriota bacterium | reverse complement strand
ACCACTCTGGATCCTTCGCTGCCGATGGCCCGCCTGTATCTGGCGACTGCTTACGCCCAGCAGGTGATTCCGAATCTCCAGACCCCTGAGAATCAGAAGAACGCCCAGATGGCGATCCAGAACTTTCAGGATGTGCTGCAGTCCGATCCCAACAATATCAATGCTCTGAAGGGGATAGCTTCGATCTATCTGAACGTCCAGAATTTCGATAAGGCCAAGGAATACCAGCAGAAGGTACTCGCCATCGATCCGAACGACGCGACGGCCGAGTACACCATCGGTGTTATCGACTGGACGGTGGCCTACAAGAATGCCATTCCCGTCCGGCAGTCCTTTGGCTTGCACGACAATGGCGATCCCATCAAGGACAAGAAAGCCTGTGCCGCTCTGGCCCAGAAGAATGGTCCCATCATTCAAGAGGGTCTGGACGCGCTTATGAAAGCTGTGCAGCTTCGTCCGAACTACGACGACGCAATGGCGTACATCAACCTGCTCTACCGTCGCAAGGCGGATATCGAGTGCGGTGATGATGCGGCCCGCAAGGCCGACATCGCAACGGCCGATCAGTGGGTGCAGAAGGCGCTGGCCGCCCGTAAAGCAAATGAGCAGAAGAAGAATGCGGCCGCTCCCAAGGGCATCGTTCTCGGCAAATAAAACCAACGCGCTTCCTCTACGAGCAATGCCTCCGGTTCGCCGGAGGCATTGCTCTTTTCTGGATCGTAAAACTACCGGCTCGGCTTTCCCACACTGCGGCCAATCCTTTACACTGGGCGTTTGAGCCAGAAGATAAAAAAGATTCTCATCGCAAATCGCGGCGAGATTGCTCTGCGGGTGATTCGCGCATGCCGGGAATTGGGCATTGCGTCCGTAGCTGTCTACTCTGACGCCGATCGCGCCAGCCTGCATGTTGCGCACGCGGATGAAGCCTATCGACTGGGGCCGGCCCCGGCGCGCGAATCCTATCTGCGCGGCGACCTCATCCTCGATGTCGCCCGTCAATGTGGCGCGGAAGCCATCCATCCCGGCTACGGATTTCTCTCCGAGAATGCGGACTTTGCTGCGGCCTGCGAAGCGGCCGGTGTTCGCTTCATCGGCCCCGCAGCCTCCGCCATGCGGATGCTCGGTTCAAAGACACGCGCGCGCCAGACTGCGGATGCCGCTGGGCTGCCGCGAGTCCCTGGTTCGGTGCAGGCCCTCGCCTCAGTAGAAGAGGCCAGGGCGGTTGCGAAGAGAACTGGCTATCCCATCATGCTGAAAGCGGCGGCTGGCGGCGGTGGCAAGGGGATGCGCGCCGTTCGCGCGGAGGCGGAGCTGGCCGAGGCGTTTACCACCGCCCGCAGCGAGGCAGAGCGCGCCTTCGGCAACGGCGATGTTTATATCGAGAAGCTGATTGAAAATCCGCGCCATATTGAGGTGCAGGTACTCGCCGATCATCATGGCCACTGCGTCTATCTGGGCGAGCGCGAATGCAGCGTGCAGCGCCGCCACCAGAAAGTGATCGAGGAAGCACCGTCTGCCGTCGTGGACGCAGATCTGCGGCGCCGCATGGGCGAAACCGCGGTCACTCTTGCGCAGACGGCCGGATACACAAACGCCGGTACCGTGGAGTTTCTGGTCGATCAGGAACGCAATTTCTATTTCCTCGAGATGAACACGCGCCTCCAGGTGGAGCATCCGGTCACCGAGCTGGTCACCGGCCTCGATCTGGTCCACCTGCAGATTCGCATCGCGGAGGACCAGCCGCTGCCCTTCACGCAGGCGGAAGTTCATCTGCGCGGCCACGCGATTGAGTGCCGCATCTACGCGGAAGACCCGGACAACAACTTCTTCCCGTCGCCGGGAACCATTACGCGGCTGGTGCAGGCCTCGGGCCCTGGCATTCGCGAAGACTGCGGCATCTACGAGGGATGGACCGTGCCGCTCGACTACGATCCCATTCTGTCGAAGCTGGTCGCCTATGCACCCACCCGGGAAGCTGCCATCGATCGCATGCTGCGCGCTCTCGGCGAATATCACGTCGGTGGCATCGCCTGTAATCTCGGCCTGTTTCGCCGCATTCTGCAGGACAAGGATTTCCGCAGCGCCAACATCCACACCGGCTACCTGGAGCGCCTGCTCGCCGAGCCCGCAGCCGCGCCGCAACAAGCGGTGGTGGCAGAAGTCGCAGCGATCGCTGCCGGCGTCTTTGAGCTCGGCCAGCAGCCGGCTTCCAGCGCGCCTGCGGCGGAGAATGGGTCCTCCAGCAACTGGAAGAGCGCGGCCCGTCAGGAGATGCTGCGGCGATGAAACGCATCGTTGAAATCGAAGGCGTCAAGCGTCCGCTAAGCCTGCGCAGACTCGACTCGGGAGAGTTTTCGGTTGAGCTGGACGGCCAGCCGTATGCCGCCGACGTCTGCCAGCTCGACCCGCGAACGCTTTCAATCCTGCTCGATGGCCGCTCCTACCGGGTGCTGCTGGATAGCCGCGGCGACGACAAGGCGGTGAGCGTCGAGGCCGGGCGGATTCCGTTTCGGATTGAAGATCCTCGCTCGCTGCAATCGCGCCGGAAAGCGGATGCAGGGGGCTCCGGAGCGCGGCCGGTTATGGCGTCCATGCCGGGACGCATCATCCGGCTGCTGGTGCAGCAGGGAGACGCCGTTGAAGCGCATCAGGGCCTGATTGTCGTCGAGGCCATGAAGATGCAGAACGAGCTGAAGGCCCCGAAGGCCGGCACCGTGGTGCGCGTTGCCGTCGAAGTCGGCGCTACCGTCCAGGCCGGCGCTGTCCTGCTCGTGATTGAGTAGCGCTCTGCACGCAACGACTGTTTCTGCAGCTATACCTTCGCTGCCGCTTATTGCATTGTCACTGTTGCTGTGAGGTAACGTTCGTCATTCTGAGCGAAGCGAAGAATCCAGGTATCGACTTTTTGCTGCAATACAGGAGGTCCTTCGCTGCGCGCAGGATGACATTCCGTTGATGGCCATTCACCTTAGGCGATGTGAAAAATGCTCTGGCTTTCTCGGTGTCATTCCCGCAGGGAATCCGCTTTTGCCTTCGCCGTTCCAGCGGGATGGCGCACTTCGGCCATCTGCGGACGATTGAAGAGCAGCACGGCTGCCCACATCCCACGGCTGTTGGCCTCCCAGACTCTGTCGCCTTGCAGCAGGCGCGCAATCAGCTTCGGCGGCAAATCTGTGTACTGTCCAAAATACCTCTCGTTCCACGCCGTATCGCCCAGACGCAGCCAGTTGGGCAGCCGCACAATCTGGTATTTGGTTGAAAAGATCAACGCCGCGTCATAGTCGTGCATCGCCGTGGCGCGCTCTACCTGCGGCAGGGAGAAGTTGTCGATCGCTACCACCCGCACCGGGTGCTTCACGTAGCCGAGCTCGGGTTTCCGCAGTTCATCGGTTGCCGGCCATGCGGTCAGCACCACGCCGCCCGGCGCCACGTGCAGCAGCTCTGCGACGCCGCGCTGCTGCAGCACAATCATGCTGCGGTAGGTCAGGTTGTCTTCCGGTGCGAAGCGATAGGGCGGATTGATGAACAGCGCCAGAAGGAACGCCACGCCCGACAGTGCAACCAGCCATCCCCATTGCCGCACGCGCCGCCGCCAGGTGGAGACGCAGAGCAGCAGGATCAGCGGATACAGCGGGAGCAGATATCGCGCCAGCAGCGCACCGCCCAGTACGGAAAACAGCAGTACGTTTGCCAGCAGAAGAATGCCGATCTGCGCCTGCGCATTCCAGGAAACGCGCGGCCGTTTGACGCCCGGCTCATCCTCCAGAGCGGGCAGAAACATGGCGGCGACCATGCACAGCACCGGCACAAACAGGTTCATGTAGAACGTGATCTGCATCAGCCGCTCACCCAGCGCCAGCACAAAGCGGATCACATGCAGCGTGCCCACTGCGTTATAGCGCACATACTGCGGATTGCCGAAGACGTGGCCGGTCTTCGCGAAGTGATAGGCATACCAGGCTGCGAGCGGCAGCACAGGCGTCAGGAATTGCAGTGCGGTGCGACGATGGTCGGCCGCCTGCTCTGGTTTGCGGCGCGTCTACCACAGGTGCCACCCGGCGAGCGCCAACGGCATCACAATCGCCGTCTCCTTGCAGAGCGCGGCAATCGAAAACCACAGCGCGGCCAGCCAGCCCTGGCGAGTATCCGGCGTCTCGTGGATGGCGAAGTTGAGCGCCCACAGCGTCGCTGCGGCGGCAAAGATGTCGGCCTGGGCGAGCGTTGTCTGCGTGAACCAGACTGGGTAGAGAGCTGTCAGCAGCGTCGTTGCGGCAGCGACGGAGTCGTTCATCAACCGCCGGACCATCAGAAAAAATCCGGTCAGCCCGAAGGCCGCCACCAGGCATACGGCCAGCCGTGTCACCGTCGGCACAAAGCCCGAGATCCTCCACCACAACGCCAGGTACATGGCGGGCAGCGGCGGATGCGCGTTGGTCAACGTGGAAAAGGGAATGAGTGTGCCGGTACGAAAAAAGTCGAAGGCGGCGGGAATATAGTAACCCGCCTCATCCCAGAAATACGGAAGACGCAGCAGCGGGATGTGTGTGCAGAAGAGAAATGCGTAGATGATGGGAAAGATCAGCCACGCCGGCGCAGGTTCGTCCCGGTGCTCGCGATACAGCACACGCGAGGCCCAGCGTGCGCGTTCGGCGGCCGGGTTGTGGCGAAACGATGAATCAGCGGCCAACGAATATCCTCCCGTGTCTGGGCTTAGCGTGGCTCTGCCTTCGCATTTGCTTTTTGGCTGTCATTTCCGCAGGGAATCTGTTTGCCTTGGCCTTTGCGCTTGTTTTTGCTTTTCTTGTTGTCGTTCCCGCAGGGAACCTGCTGTTCCGTCTTGTTCGCGTCGGCCTAATTTACCTGGTTGCCACTGGCCCCGGCGGCCCCGGGGAAGCTCTGCGAAGGCTCGAGCTGGATCGCCCCGAAGGCCTGTTCATACTGCGCCAGGTTCTGCCCCAGAAGGTTCCACAAAGCCTTGGCCTGCTGTGGGCTCAGATAGATTCCCTGGAAGTTCTGCAGCAGAACCTCGTTGGGAGCATCCTGGCGCGCGGCGCCAAAGACCAGCATAAAGTCCCAGACGCTGGTACGTACCTGCACACTGTTGGCATAGCTGTCCCGATAGTCTGGTGCGTGAACGATATTGATGGTGGGTGTGTGGGTTGGCTGGCTCATGCGACTAGAGTATCGCGAGCGTGTACGGCGAAGTGAGGTCAAAAACGGCATCCCTTCGTGGTGGCTGGGATGCCGTTTGCGGGAACTGGCCACCAGACAGGTGTCAGTGCCGGTATGGCACATCCCACACTGCATACCTCGCGGCCACAATATCCTGCTGCACTTTCTGCATGGTGTCTGCTGTGGGCATGCCTTTCGTCATGACACCCTCAAAGAAATATCCGGACGCCCAGTTGCTGTTATCGCCGCCGATCCCGAGAATGATCGCGCCCTCCTGCTGCATCGGCGCATAG
>JAJXUS010000179.1 GCA_021782675.1 Acidobacteriota bacterium | reverse complement strand
TCTTGTTGTCATTCCCGAAGGGAACCCGCTTCTGCGCTTCTGCCCTTTGCCTTCGCCCTTGCCTCTTTGACGTTGCCTTTCTTGTTGTCATTCCCGCAGGGAATCTGCTTCTGCGCTTCCTTTCCCCTGCCTTTTGATGAAATTCCCCGGCCCGGCCATTGCACGCCGCGCGACCTTGCGGTTCAATCGCATCATGCGATTTCTCCGCTGGATGGTCGCCTCCCTGATCGCCTGCGCCGGCTTTCTGCCAGCTTGCCTCCACGCTCAGACTTCGCCCGCACCCGCACCGCGGCGCTGGAGCCGCGCCAAAGCCAATGCCTGGTACGCGCAGCAGCCCTGGCTGGTCGGTTCCGACTACATCCCGCACGACGCCATCAACCAGCTCGCCATGTGGCAGGCCGCCACGTTCAATCCCAAAGAGATCGACCAGGAGCTTGGCTGGGCGCAGGCCATCGGCATGAACACCATGCGCGTCTTTCTGCATGACCTGGTCTGGGAGCAGGACCCCAAAGGCTACCAGCAGCGCATCGACACGTTTCTCGCCATCGCACACAAGCACCACATCCGGCCGATCTTCGTCTTCTTTGATTCCTGCTGGGATCCTAATCCCGTGCTTGGTCCGCAGCGGCCGCCCATCCCCGGCGTGCACAACTCCGGCTGGATGCAAAGCCCCGGCGAACCCGCGCTGCGCGATCCGCGTCAGTACCCGCGGCTGGAGGCTTACATAAAAGGCGTCGTCGGCGCGTTCGGGCAAGATCCGCGTGTGCTTGCCTGGGATCTGTGGAACGAACCCGACAATTCCGCCGAGCAGTATGAGTCGCCGCAGGAAGCCAAAGAAAAGGCCGTTCTGGTTGCCAAGCTGCTGCCGCAGGTCTACGCCTGGGCGCGCTCGCAGCACCCCATCCAGCCGCTCACCAGCGGGCTATGGCACGACGGAGACTGGAGCAAGCCCGCTACGCTCGATGCTGTCGATCGCATTCAACTCTCGCAGTCCGACATTCTCACGTTCCATAACTACGGCTGGCCCGAAAGCTTCACCGCGCGCATCCGGCAACTGCAGACATACCGCCGCCCCATCATCTGCACGGAGTACATGGCCCGCAGTGTCGGCAGCTCCTTTGACCTGATCCTGCCCATTGCGATGAAGGAGCACGTCGGCGCCATCAACTGGGGCCTGGTTAACGGCCTCACCCAGACCAATTTTCCCTGGGACTCCTGGCAGCGCCCATACGTGCTGATGCAGCCGGCCGTCTGGTTCCACGACGTCTTTTATCCCGATGGCCGCCCCTACCGCAAACATGAGACCGATCTGATCCGCAGTCTGACGCAGCAGGCGAATCATCCCGGCGCAGAGGTCGCCGGCCAATGACGCGAATGGCCGCCCTGAGCGCCGAACTGCGTGACCGCAAGGAAACTGCCCTGCTGGTCACGCACCCGCCCGATGTCCGCTACCTCACCGGCTTCACCGGCTCGAACGCCGCCGTCGTCGTCCCCGGGAGAACCACAGGAAAACGCAACGCCGTCCTCTTCACCGATGGCCGCTATATCCAGCAGGCCCGGCAGCAGACCCGCCACGCCACTGTCGTCATCGCCTCCGGCCCGGTGCTGCCGGAAGCGTGTGCGTGGCTGCAGCGGCAGAGGTTTGCCTCCTGCGCCATCGATGCGGAGCACACCAGCGTCGCGGCGCTCGAGGCAATGCGCCGTTCGATCAGCGGCCGCACACGCCGCACCTTCTTCCATCCCATTGAGTCTCCGGTCGCTGCCCTGCGGCAGATCAAGGATGCACAGGAGCTCCGGAAGATGCGCGTCGCTGCCGCGCTCGGCTGCGACTTGTTCACACGCATTCTGGCGCGCATCGAGCCTGGCCGCCGTGAGATTGAGGTCGCCGCGGAACTTGAAGCCATGGCCCGCAGCGCCGGGGCCAGCGGCATGTCGTTTGAGACGATCGTCGCCGGAGGTCCGCGCTCCGCCATGCCCCACGGCGTCGCCAGTTCCCACGGGCTGCCGCACAAGGGCTTTGTGGTGCTCGACTTTGGCGTCGTCCTCGACGGGTACTGCTCGGATATGACCCGTACCGTGCATCTGGGGCCGGCCACCCGCGCCGACCGCGAGGCCTACGAAGCGGTCGAAGAAGCCCAGCTCGCCGCCATCATGGCTGTGCGTCCCGGCACGCCCAGCGGCGCGGTCGATGCCGCCGCCCGCCAGGTCCTCGAGCGTGCCGGCCTCGCCCAGCACTTCACCCACTCCACCGGCCACGGCGTGGGCCTGGAAATTCACGAGGGGCCGCGCATCGCCGCCCGGCAGACAGAATCTCTCCGGAGGAATATGGTGATTACGATTGAACCGGGCGTCTATCTTCCTGGCCGTTTCGGCATCCGGATTGAAGATGAGATGCTGGTCACCGCTCGCGGTGCCGAAATCCTTACGCCCGCGCCGAAGGGCTGGATCGAACTGTAGACCGATCGTATCCGTACCCGCCCGTTCTGGCGGGACGAGTGCCGCGCGTAACACTTATACTGCAGAGACGGACCGGAAGCGGTCATATTTCAGGAGCGCAAGACTTTATGAATGCAGGACAGCTGCAATCGTTAAAAGATCTCATCGAGTTTTTGAAGCAGCAGAACGTCGGCGAATTTGAGCTGGAGCAGGAAGGGCTAAAGGTCCGTCTGAACTTTGGCGGTAAAGAAAAGCCCACCGTAACCGGCCCCGACGCCGGACAGATCGCCGCCCTGCTGGCGGCCGCTGCTCCCGCACCGGCTGCGACGCCTGTCGCGGCGACCCCGGCTCCTGCCGCTGCCGCAACGCCCGCGCCCGCTCCTGCAACCGATGAGAATGCCGGTCTCCACATCGTCAAATCGCCGATTGTCGGCACCTTTTATGAGTCTTCTGCCCCGGGCGCGGAGGCGTTTGCCAAGGTTGGCGACCGCGTTGAGGCCGGTCAGATTCTCTGCATCGTGGAAGCCATGAAGCTGATGAATGAGATCGAGTCCGACGCTGCGGGCGAGATCGTCAAGCGTCTTGTCACCAACGGCCAGCCCGTCGAGTACGGACAGCCGCTGTTTGCCATCCGGCCGCGCTAAACCGCATCGGAATTCCTGCGAGGATTATGTTTCGGAAGGTTTTGATTGCCAATCGGGGCGAGATCGCCCTGCGTATTATCAGCGCCTGCAAAGAGCTGGGCATCCGCACGGTCGCTGTCTACAGCGAAGCCGACCGCAACTCCCTGCACGTCCGCTTTGCCGACGAAGCCATCTGCATCGGGCCGCCGCGGTCCGCAGACAGCTATCTCAACGTGCCGGCCGTCATCAGCGCCGCAGAGATCGCTGACGTGGACGCGATCCACCCAGGCTACGGACTGCTGAGCGAGAACGCCAACTTCGCCGAAGTCTGCCGCGCCTCCAACATCAAGTTCGTCGGGCCACCGCCGGAGGTCACCCGCCTGATGGGCGAAAAGGAAAAAGCCCGCATGGCCATGAAGAAGGCCAAGGTGCCGATTCTCCCCGGTTCTGAAGGCGTCATCCAGAGCGAAGAAGAGGCGCTCGACTGGGCCAAACGGATCGGCTATCCCGTCATCCTCAAGGCCTCGGCCGGTGGTGGTGGCCGCGGCATGCGCATCGTGCGCACTGCCGAAGACCTGCCCAATCTGTTCCGTGCCGCCCGCACCGAAGCCCAGAACGCTTTTGGCAACGGCGACCTGTACATGGAGAAGTTCATCGAGCGGCCGCGTCATATTGAATTTCAGGTACTGGCCGATCAGCACGGCAACGTCATCTCACTCGGCGAACGCGAATGCTCCATCCAGCGCCGCCACCAGAAGATGATCGAGGAGGCGCCGTCGCTGCAGGTCAGCCCAAAACTCCGCGAAGAGATTGGCCAGACGCTGAAGCGGAGTCTCGAGAACATCGGCTACCAGAACGCCGGCACCGTTGAGTTTCTGATGGATGAAGACGGCAAGCTCTACTTCATCGAAATGAACACCCGCATTCAGGTGGAGCATCCAGTCACCGAACTCATCACCGGCATCGACCTGGTCAAAGCGCAGTTTCGCATCGCCGCCGGCGAGAAGCTCAGCGACATTCTGCCCGCAAAGATTGAGCTGCGCGGCCATGCCATTGAGTGCCGCATCAACGCCGAGCATCCGGAAAAGTTTACTCCGTCCGCCGGTAAGATCACCGTCTTCAACGTACCCGGCGGCAACGGCGTGCGCGTCGATACGGCGCAGTACGCCGAGGGCGTTGTTCCGCCGTACTACGACTCCATGATCGCCAAGCTGGTGGTCCACGGGGTTGATCGCGCCGAGGCCATCGCGCGCATGCAGCGCGCGCTCGGCATGTTCGTCGTCGAAGGCATCCACACCATCATCCCGCTGCAACAGCGCATCTTTGCCGATGAGGACTTCCGGGCCGGCATCTTCGACACGAAATTCATGGAGCGGTTCTTCGAGCGCGAAAAGCAGAAGAAGGACGCACAATAGCAGGATGCTCCCCCCCCTCTACGCCATCGCTGACGCAGGTCTACTGCAAGCGCGTGGCCTCGGCCTTGCGGCCTTTACCGCCGACCTTCAGGCCGCCGGCGTCTCCCTGCTCCAATATCGCAATAAGACCGGCACCGTGCGCGAAATCCTCAGCGCCATGAACTCGCTGCACCCGCTTCGCTCGGTGAAAAACTTCCGCCTCATCCTGAACGACCGCGCGGACCTGACGCTGCTGGCCAATGCCAACGGGGTCCACGTCGGCCAGCAGGATCTGGCGCCGGAAGACGCCCGTCGCATCGTTGGCGCCACACGCTGGGTCGGCGTCTCCACCCACAGCCCCGCGCAGCTTGAAGAAGCCGATGCCACGGACTGCGACTACATCGCCTATGGCCCGATCTTCACCACTGCCAGCAAGCAGAACCCCGACCCGGTGGTTGGGCTGGCGGGCCTGCAGCAGGTGCGCCGCCGCACCCGCAAGCCGCTGGTTGCCATCGGCGGCATTACCATTGCCAATGCCCGCGCCGTGCTCAATGCCGGCGCCGACTCGGTCGCCATCATCTCGGCTCTGCTGCCCGCAGGAGGAAGCCCCCGCAAGGCTGCGGAAGATTTTATGGCCCTTCTTCGCTGACGGCACCGCCCCAAACGTGCGCAGGATACGGTACGCTATCGAGTGACCCGCCCGGTGGCCTTTGCCCGAATCGGTACACACCGCACCTCTCAGGAGAATGCCTACTCATGCCCAAATTGAGCGCGATCAAACCCATGCCCGTCCTGCTGAGCGAAGCCCGCGCAGAAGGCGAACATGAACTCAAGCGCGCGCTCGGGCCGATGAACCTCATCACCCTGGGCATCGGTGCCGTCATTGGAGCAGGCATCTTCGTGCTCACCGGCCAGGCCGCCGCCATTCATGCCGGCCCAGCCGTCGCGCTCAGCTTCGTTCTCGCCGGCATCACCTGCACCTTCGCCGGCCTCTGCTATGCAGAGTTTGCCGCGCTCAT
>JAJXUS010000178.1 GCA_021782675.1 Acidobacteriota bacterium | reverse complement strand
TCAATCTGGCCGCTCTGGTTCGCACCCGCCTTCACGGCAGCGTTCAGCACCTCGGCTGCCTGTTTGGCGGAGGTCTGCACTGTCCAGCTCTGGCGCAGTTGATAGCGGCGCTGCGCCTGTTCGGCCGGTGTCAGCTTGTCCAGTTCAAACTTCGGCGTCTCGGCGAGATTCTGCGATTCACTCTGGATCTGGCCGGCGGGCACATGCTCGGCGGCGATGGCCTTTGTGATGGCGTTGGAAAGCTTTGACCCAGCCGCATACGCCGAGGCTGAGCCGGCACCGTAAACGAGAAAGCCGACGTGGACCGTCGCCGTATCCGCCATGCGCGAAGCGGTGCCAGAGGCGGTGATGGCCAGTGTCCGGTTCTGATTGCTCACCTGAATCTGCTGGGCGAATGCGCGTGGGCCGTACAGACTGAAAATCAGGACTGCGCAAACGCTTCCCGCAACGCGGAGAAGATGCTTCATAGGATCCCCCGGAAACAACACAGATGGCTTTGCAGGCGGCTGGAGCCGCGTGCCCAAACCTTATGTCTCGGTCCGTCGCTCCAGTGCGGAACCAGAATATACCGGCGATTGGGCGGCGCCGATGTACCTATGGCAGCAGCTTCACCTGCAGGTCTGGATTGAGAACGGCGTGCACGGCCACTGCCAGATTTTCCGGCGACCAGAGATTTGTTGAATCGCCCTCGTTGCCCAGCGCGACAACGTTGTAGCCATCGGCGAACATGGCGTTCATTGCATGGAAGCCATACAGTTGGCCGTTATGCCAGGTGACGTTCTGCCCCACCAGCCAGCCCATCGCATAGCTTGTTTTGGCCCCGCTTGCCAGCACCGGAACCTGAAACATGGTGGCGAGTGAACTGGGGTTAAGGATGAGGCCAGAGGTTAACGAAATGTTCCATGTCAAAATGTCGGCGACGGTTGAAACCAGGCCCCCCGTTGAAAATAGATAGGAGTCTGCCCAGGGTGTCGCAAGAACAAAACCCGTCCCGCCTTCGACCGGGTTATACCCCAGCGCCGCATTCACGTCTGGCTGTGACCCAACCACGTAGGAGGACACGAGACCGGCGTTACTGAGGATCTGCGACTGCAGAAACGCGCTGTAGCTCATCTGACTGACGCGCTCGACAATGAGGCCAGCCAGCCAGAAATTCGGGTTGCTGTACTGGTATTCGGTGCCGGGAGCGAAGACGAGCGGTTGCTGGTTCAGCCGCGTCAGGTATTCCGATGGCGTTGTTTCTGTAAATGGAACCGGCGGGTTGAACAGAACCGTCGCATCCGGGGTAAGACCGCTGACGTTATTGAGCATGTTGCGAAGGGTGATCTGGTTTCCGTAGCTGATCTCCGGGACATACTTCGAGAGCGGATCGTCAACGGAAAGGAGACCGCGTTCCTGCAGCAGAAGAATGCACGCTACGGTGAACTGCTTAGTGACCGAGCCGATCCTCATGGGGGTATTGGCCAGCATCGGGGCGTTGGGGGCCAGGGTGCGCTCTCCATAGCCGCGCATCAGCAGAATGTTTCCCTTGCAGGAGATTCCGAGCTGTACTCCCGGTGTTGTTGTGCCGGCCTGGGCGTTGGCCAGCGCATCAATGGCTGCCGTCTGCGAGGGAGTCAGACCGTTGCTGGAGGATGCGGAAGAGCCGCATCCTGAAACGGCCAGGGCGGCAGCACCACCGGCCAAGGTGACGAGAAACTGTCGTCGCGTCTGCATGCGTCAGCCTTTGGGGAAAAGCTTTCCGGTTCAATTGTTCTGCTTGAGTGCGGTGAGAATATCACAGGTTTTTGCTAGGGCCGCTTCCCAATTTTCGTCCAAACTCAACCAGTGACGCGAGAGTAACCGCTGCTGCCCCTGAATCAATGGCTGCCTGAGCGCGCAGCACGCCAGATGGAATATCCGGAGCGAACCCGGAGACGAGCAGCGCGGCGGCTGCGTTCAGGACAACAATGTCGCGGCGAGAGCCGGTCTCGCCGGATAGAATGGCACGCAGAATGGCTGCATTCGCCGCCGCATCGCCACCGGCGAGCGATGCGACCGAAGCCGGATGCAGACCCGCGGCCTCCGGATGAAATCGATGCAGCGTGACCTGGCCGTCGCGCACCTCGGCAAACTCCGTTTCACCGCTCAGGCTGAACTCATCCAAGCCCCCAGCTCCATGCACGACCAGGCCGTGACGGATGCCAAGGCGCGCCATGGCATCGGCCATGACCGGGACCAGTTCAGAGCGGTAAACCCCGAGCACCTGCGCCGGCGCGTGCGCTGGATTCGAGAGCGGTCCCAGCAGATTAAAGACGGTGCGAAAGCCCAGGGCGCGCCGCACAGCCTGTACCCGCTGCATGGCTGGATGAAAGAGCGGCGCAAACAGAAACGCAAAGCCGGTGGCGCGCAGGCAGGCGGCTGCCTGCTCCGGCGGCAGCGCCGCGGGTATGCCCAGCGCGTCCAGCACGTCGGCGGAGCCGCAGCGGCTGCTGAGGGCACGGTTGCCGTGCTTGGCGACTTTGGCGCCTGCTGCGGCAGCCACCAGTGCCGCCGCCGTCGAGACGTTAAACGTGCCGCAACCGTCGCCACCAGTGCCGCAGGTATCCACCAGTTGCGCCCGCTCGGCATCGCTGAAGGGGAGCGGTAGCGCGGCGGCGCGCATGGCTTCGGCGAAGCCGGCGAGTTCCTCAGCGGTGACGCCACGGGCGGCCAGCAGCGTCAGCAGACTGGCAATCTGCGCGTCTGGAATGGCACCCTCCCGGTCAGCAAGGATTTGTTCCATCAGAACGCGCGACTGCTCGCTGTCGAGGTGTGCGTCGGAGTGAAGCAACGTTTGCAATGTTCCGATGAGCTGCGTTGTCATTTCATCCAGTCTGTCAGCTTTGGGCTGCCGGGCTCGTTTGCCGCGCCGTCGTCCGGTTCGATAGTATCGAAGGTTCGCTGCTTTCTGCCTTTTCTGCAGCACGGGCATCGGCGGCGGCAGCCAGCAAGCTTCTTTTCGGGCAGGAAATTTCAAAAATCATGAAAATTCACGAATATCAGGCCAAGGACATTCTTGCGAAGCACGGCGTTGCCGTGCCGCGCGGCGAAGTGGCGAACACCGTGGAAGAAGCCGTGGATGTGGCGAAGAAGCTGTTTGCCGCGGGCGCGTCGGGTGTCGTCGTGAAGGCGCAGATTCATGCTGGAGGCCGCGGTAAAGGCGGCGGCGTGAAGGTCGCGAAAAACATTACCGAGGCCGAGGAGTACGCGAAGAAGATCCTCGGCATGCAACTGATTACGCACCAGACCGGCCCCGAAGGACAGAAGGTGAAGCGGCTGCTGATCGAAGAGACGGCGCCGATCGACCGCGAACTGTACCTGGGCATGGTGCTGGACCGCGCCGCCGCAAAGATGGTGTTTATGGCCTCCCAGGCCGGCGGCATGGAGATTGAAGAGGTTGCGGCGAAGACTCCCGAGGCCATTTCGAAGGAGTACATCGACCCGGCCATCGGCTTTCAGCCCTACCAGGCGCGCAAGCTCGCTTTCGATCTGGGGCTGAAGCCCACGCAGATCAACCAGGCGGTGCAGTTTATGACCGGCCTGTACCGCGCCTGCATGGAGAACGATGCATCGCTGATGGAGATCAATCCCTTCATCACGACCAAGGACGACAAGCTGCTGGCGCTGGACTGCAAGATGAACTTCGACGACAACGCCATGTTCCGGCATAAGGACCTGAAGGAACTGCGCGACACCAACGAAGAAGATCCGCTTGAGGTCGAAGCGTCGAAGTTTGCGCTGAACTACATCCGGCTGGACGGCAATATTGCCTGCATGGTGAACGGCGCCGGCCTGGCGATGGCGACCATGGACATCATCCAGTATGCGGGCGGCTCGCCGGCAAACTTTCTGGATGTGGGCGGCGGCGCCAATCAGGAGCAGATTGAGAACGCGTTTCGCATTCTGCTGTCGGACAAGAATGTGAAGGCCGTCTTCATCAACATCTTTGGCGGCATTCTGCGCGTGGATACGCTGGCCCGCGGCGTGGTGGAAGCCGCCCGCAAGATGAACGTGAAGGTTCCGGTGATCCTTCGTCTGGAAGGAACCAACGTCGAAGAGGGCCGCAAGATTCTGAAAGATTCCGGCCTGAACTTTCTGGTGGGCGAAACGATGCAGGATGCAGCCGAAATTGCCGTGAAAGCGGCGAGGGGATAGAAGCCATATGTCAGTACTCGTCGATAAAAATACGCGCCTGATCGTGCAGGGAATTACCGGCAAGGAAGGCACGTTCCACGCCAAGGGCTGCGCGGAATACGGAACCAACGTGGTGGGCGGCGTAACACCGGGCAAGGGCGGCACTACGCATGAGGGCTGGCCGGTGTTCGACACCGTGGAAGAGGCCGTGGAGAAGACCGGCGCCAATGCGACGGTGATCTTTGTGCCGCCGCCATTTGCCGCAGATGCCATTCTCGAAGCCGAAGATGCGGGCCTGCCGCTGATCGTCTGCATCACGGAAGGCATTCCGACGCTCGATATGATTCGCGTCTGGGAGAAGCTGAAGCACTCGAAGTCGCGCCTGATCGGCCCCAACTGTCCGGGAGTCATCTCGCCGGGAAAGGCGAAGATCGGCATTATGCCCGGGCGCATTCACAAGGAAGGCTCGGTCGGCATCGTTTCCCGCTCCGGCACGCTGACCTACGAGGCGGTCTACCAGTTGACGCAGCGCGGCATTGGGCAAAGCACGGCCATCGGCATCGGCGGCGACCCGATTATCGGCACCAATCACATCGATGCGCTGCGCCTGTTGAATGACGATCCCGGCACGGAAGCCATCATTATGATTGGCGAGATTGGTGGCTCTGCCGAAGAGGCTGCGGCGGATTTTGTGCACAAAAACGTCAAGAAGCCGGTAGTGGGCTTCATCGCCGGGCAGACGGCTCCTCCAGGCCGCCGCATGGGCCACGCGGGCGCAATCATCTCGGGCGGTCAGGGGACGGCCGCCGACAAGATGAAGGCGATGACCGCGGCAGGAATCCACGTGGTGCAGTCGCCGGCGCTGATTGGCGAGACCATGGCGAAGGTGCTCGGGAAGGCGTAGCAGCGCACCGGCCTCGCACGGCGGCACCAAAAATTGGAGCAACACGCACGCAAAAGGAGATGTTCTTTGTCCGTTCAACGCACGTTCAGCATTCTTAAGCCGGACACCGTCCGCAAGAATCAGTCCGCCGATGTACTGGCCATGATTGCCGCTGCCGGGTTTCGCCTGGTAGCCATCAAGAAGCTGTCGATCAGCAAGCAGCAGGCGGCGGGCTTTTATGCCGTCCACGCGCAGCGGCCATTTTTCGACTCGCTGACGACGTTCATGTCGTCTGGTCCGATCTTTGTAATGGTTCTCGAAAAAGAGAGCGCCATCGCCGATCTGCGCAGGGTGATGGGAGCGACAAATCCGGCCAACGCGGAAGAAGGCACGATCCGGAAGAAATATGCGGAATCGATCGGCCAGAACGCGATTCACGGCTCGGATGCCGAAGA
>JAJXUS010000177.1 GCA_021782675.1 Acidobacteriota bacterium | reverse complement strand
ATGGCTGCGTTCAACATCGGCACCATCGTCAGCACATCGGTGCATGAGGCCTATCCGGGACACTATGTGCAGTTTCTCTACATGCCGCAGATTCAGTCGCGGGTGCGCAAGATGCTCTATGCCAGCAGCAATGTTGAGGGCTGGGCACACTACTGCGAGCAGATGATGCTGGACGAAGGCTACGGCCAGCCCGGCTGGGGCGCGAAGAATGAGCGCGAAGCGAAGCTGATTCGGCTGGGGCAACTGGATGACGCGCTGCTGCGGGATGCGCGCTTCATCGTCGGCATCAAGATGCACACTGGCAAAATGACAATGGCGGAAGCCGTCAACTTCTTCCATGACGAGGGCTATCAGAGCCGGTCGGTGGGAGAAGTGGAGACGAAGCGCGGCACATCGGACCCGACGTATCTCTACTACACGCTGGGAAAGCTCATGATTTTGAAATTGCGGACAGACCTGCAGCAGAAAGAGGGCAAAGCGTTTTCGCTGGCAGCGTTTCACGACGAGTTTCTGCGCCAGGGCGGCGTGCCGCTGCCCATCGTCCGGCGCGCGCTGCTGGGGAATGATTCGCCAGCCTTGTAGCGAGACAACAGGAATGTGCCCGGCGCCATCTTATGATGTCGCGCTGACGCCGACCGATTTTGAAGGCGACGACACCCTGCGCCATCCCCGGAGTGCAGGCGGCAATAGACCCCTGGAGAGAACGAATTCATGAAGAAGACACGAATCCGCAAAGCAGTATTTCCCGCCGCAGGATTAGGCACCCGCTTCTTACCCGCGACGAAAGCCATTCCCAAGGAAATGCTGCCTGTGGTGGACAAGCCCATCATCCAGTACGGGGTTGAGGAGGCGGTAGCAGCAGGCTGCGACCAGATCATCATCGTTACGGGCCGCGGCAAAACCGTCATTGAAGATCATTTCGACATCAGCGTGGAGCTGGAACATCAGCTCGAGTCGCGCGGCAAGCTCGACCTGCTGGCACTGGCGCGCCACATATCGACCCTGGGCCGCGTGGCCTACATCCGCCAGAAGGAAGCCATGGGGCTGGGCCACGCCGTGTTGATGGCGCGTGACCTGGTGGGCGATGAGCCGTTTGCTGTGATCCTGCCTGATGACGTGATCGACGCAAAGGTTCCGTGCCTGAAGCAGATGATTGAAGTCTTTGACGATGTGCAGTCAACCATTCTTGCAACCCAGGTTGTTGAAGGGCCAGCGATTTCGGCATACGGCGTTATCGAAGCCAGGCCCATTGCAAAGAATTCCCGCGTGCTGGAGGTGAAGGGTCTGGTGGAAAAGCCGAAGCTGGCGGACGCGCCCTCCAAGAACGCCATCATCGGACGATATATCCTCACCCCGCGCATCTTCGAGCTGTTGGAGAAGACGCCGCTGGGCGCGGGCGGAGAGTTGCAGTTAACCGATGCGCTGCGCAGCCTGGTGCATCACGAGAAGGTGTACGGCTACAGCTTTGATGGCACACGCTACGACGCGGGCGACAAGCTGGGCTTCCTGAAGGCTACTGTGGAGTTCGCACTGCAACGGGAAGACCTGGGCAATGACTTTCGCGCGTGGCTGCAGAGCCTGCCCTCGCTGAAGCAGTAAAAGATAAAGGAGCACGAATGGAAGTCAATGATCTCGTCGAGAATTTCACACTGCAGAATCAGGATGGAGAAACCGTTTCGCTGAAGCAGTTCGCGGGTAAGCCGGTCGTGCTGTTCTTCTATCCCAAAGCAGACACGCCTGGCTGCACGATTGAGGCCTGCGAGTTTCGCGACGCCACGAAGCAGCTCCAGGCGGAAGGAGTTGTGGTGCTGGGAATCTCCCGCGATACACCCAGGGCGCAGAAGAAGTTTCAGGATAAATTTCACCTCAGCTATCCGCTGCTGGCGGACGTCGATAGCGTCGCCTGCCGGCAGTTTGATGTGCTGCGCGAAAAGAATATGTACGGCAAAAAGGTCATCGGCATTGAGCGCACCACGTTTGTCATCGGACCCGATCGCCGCGTGATGCATATCTTCCGCAAGGTAAAGCCCGAGGGCCACGCGGAAGAGGTGCTGCAGTGGCTGCGCGAGCATGGAAAGCGCAACCACGTTCAGTAATCCCTACGCATCGAGCCTGCCGGTTGAGTGGCGGCCGCTGCCACGCGAGTTCTTCAACCGCCAGCCGGAGATCGTCGCTCCGCAGCTCCTTGGCAAACTGCTGGTGCGCCGGATTCATGGCGAAATTCTCGCCGGCCGCATCGTCGAAACCGAAGCTTATCTTGGCGAAAATGATGCGGCGGCCCACGCCGCCAGCGGGCAGACCCCGCGCAACGCGGTGCTCTTCGGTCCGCCTGGTTTTGCCTACGTCTATCGCATCTACGGCATCCACTACTGTCTGAACGTAAGTTGCCTGCCCGCGGGCAATGCCGGCTGCGTTCTGTTCCGCGCGCTGGAGCCGGTTGTCGGCGTTACGCAGATGCGGCGCAATCGAGGTCTCTCAGACCGCGGCGACCTGCGGTCCATCAGCAGCGGCCCTGGCCGCTTGTGCGCAGCGCTCGAGATTACGCGGGAAGCTTGCAATGGTCTGGATATGACCGCCGCAGGCGAGCTGATGCTCTGCGAGGATGGCGACGCTGGCGGTTCTGTCACGCGCAGCCGGCGAGTCGGCATACGCAAAGATGTGCATCTGCCGCTGCGCTTTTCTCTTGCCGGGAATCGCTGCGTGTCAACGCGCCGCTAAGACGGCATTATCGATCAGCCGGGTGGTCCCGACCCATGCAGCCACCGCCAGCAGGGCGCCGCTTTTCACGGCGTCTACGGGTAACAAAGTCTTCCAGTCGACGACTGCAACGTAGTCGATCTTTAAGCCCGGCTCGTTCAGCAGCACAGCTTCCATCGCGCGTTGCAGGTTGCCGGCCTGCACCTCGCCGGAGTCTGCTAGCGCCTGCCCAGCCGCAAGCGCGCGGGAAAGAGCCAGCGCTGTCCGGCGCTCCTGCGGAGAAAGATAGCGGTTGCGCGAACTCATCGCCAGCCCATCCGGTTCCCGCACAATCGGGCACACGACCAGCTCCACGGGAATATCGAGATCGCGCACCATCTGCCGCAGCACCGCGACCTGTGCGGCATCCTTCTGCCCGAAGTAGGCAAACTGAGGCTGCACCAGATGGAACAGCTTGGCCACGACGGTCGCTACGCCGCGAAAATGTCCCGGTCGCGATGCACCGTCCAGCCGGTCGCCCAGCGCGCCGACGTCCACCACCGTGGAAGCGCCGGCTGGGTACATGACCTCCGGTGTCGGCGTAAACACGACATCCACGCCGGTGCTCTCCAGCATCTGCAGGTCCGCCTCCAGCGTGCGCGGATAACGGCTCAAGTCTTCATTTGGCCCGAACTGCGTAGGGTTTACAAAAATCGAGACCGCAGTCACGTCGCATTGCCTGCGGGAGGCCTCCACCAGCGAGCGATGCCCGTTGTGCAGCGCGCCCATCGTGGGCACAAATCCCAGGGGACCGCGGTCGCGAAGGGCAGCCAGCGCCGCGCGCAGGCCGCCAATGGTGGAGACAGTCTGCATGGAGGGTTAGGCTTTACGGCGCGTGCGGGCCGCGCTCTGTTGAAAGTGCTCGCGCACCTCGGCCGGCAGATGGTAGCTCTCCGCATCGCTCGGAAAACTGCCGGACTCGACGTCCTTGCGGTACTGCTCGACCGCGTCCCGGATGATAGCCGCGGCATCGCCGTACCGCCGGACAAACTTTGCTGGCGGTGCAAACGTCAGATTGATGGCGTCATGTAGGACGAGGATCTGGCCATCGCAGTCCGGACCTGCGCCAATGCCAATGGTTGGAATGGGGAGAGCGTCCGTGATGCGCGCGGCAACCTCGCGCGGAATGCCCTCCAGCACCAGAAGCGCCGCACCTGCGGCCTCCAGGGCCACGGCGTCGTCCAGCATGGCTTCCGCCGCCACAACCGTTTTACCCTGCACACGATAGCCCCCCATGCGATGCAGGGACTGCGGCGTCAGGCCCAGATGGCCGATGACGGGAATCTCGGCATCCGTCAGACGCTGCACCAGCGAAACTCGGTTGCGGCCGCCTTCCACCTTGATCGCCTCCGCGCCTGCTTCCTTCATAAAGCGCAGCGCATTGCGCACACCCTCGGATTCTTCCACATGGTAGGAGGCGTAAGGCATATCGGCGGCCAGCAGCGCGCGCCGCACGCCGCGGCGAACCGCGCGCGTCAGCATCACCATCTCATCCATTGTGACCGGCAGGGTGCTTTCATACCCCAGCATCACCATGGCCAGGGAGTCGCCGACGAGCACGAGATCGACGCTGGCCTCATCCACCAGCCGCGCCGTTGCGTAGTCATACGCGGTAATGGCGGAGATGGGCGCTCGATTGCGCTTCTTCTCCTGCAGACTCTGCAGAGTCACTTTAACGAATGGGGTGGAACTACCTGGGTGAGGACTGCGGGACTGGGTCACACTCATCGGAATCTCCAGTGCAGCTCCCTGTCTACGGGATGCCGCCTGCAACGAATGCAAGCATACGCCTGCCGGCGCGGCGG
Organism: Acidobacteriota bacterium; assembly: GCA_021782675.1. Lineage (GTDB taxonomy): Bacteria > Acidobacteriota > Terriglobia > Terriglobales > Acidobacteriaceae > JAKAUB01. Next base: position 954 of record JAJXUS010000177.1, on the reverse strand, counting down.
TTCAAATGGTGGCTTAACCCGGTTTGCTCTGGAGCGGCCCGGGGTGCAACGCACGGATGAGTTTCCCGCAGGCTGTCCTCTCACGCCATAGCGTTCAGCCGCGCCGCCAGCACGCTGGTGGCAGCGATGGCCGCAGTCTCCGCGCGCAGGATGCGCGGCCCGAGTGAGACCGGCGTCCAGGCGTGCTTCGTGAGAAGAGTCATCTCCGCGTCGGTCCATCCGCCCTCTGGACCCACAGCCAACGCGATCGCCGCCGGTTCTTCCAGAGAAGCGTTCAGCACATCCCAAAGAGGGGTCATCTCTTCCCGTTCCGAAAGCAGAAGCCTACGAGCGTCCTGCGCCGTTTCAAGAAACGCCGGCAATCCCACGGGGCCGTCGATCTCAGGAACATCATTGCGCCGGGACTGCTGCGCCGCTTCTCGGGCGATTCGCCGCCAGCGCTCCAGCCGCTTTTCGGACGCCTGGACCAGGTGGCGATCGCAGCGTTGCGCGGCCAGCGGAACGATGCGCTGCGCGCCAAGCTCGGTCAGTTTTTCAATCGCCCATTCCATGGGTTCAAAGCGGACGATGGAGAGTGCCACCGTCAGCGGGAGCGCGTGCGCCGCAGAGACTTCTTCACCCAGCGCAAAGCGCACGCAATTGTCTTCGACAGATTCCACGGTGCCGCGCCGCACCTGGTTCCCGGCGACCACATCGAACTGCTGGCCAACGCGAGCGCGCAGCACGCCTGCCAGATGGTGGGCCTGCGGCCCGGTCAACGCAGCGGACGTTGCGTTCCAGGTATCGGCGATCCAGCGGCGGCGCGTCATGCAGCCAGCATACGGGTCGGCGCGGCCATCCCCCAAACGCGAAAAGGGAGCGCTTGAAGCGCTCCCTTTTGCTTTGCCTTGTTTCCTGCTGCGAAGCAGTTACTTCTTCTTGCTGGTCTTCTTCGCTGCCTTCTTCGTTGCCTTC
>JAJXUS010000176.1 GCA_021782675.1 Acidobacteriota bacterium | reverse complement strand
ACGGCCGCCGCGTGCCAGCGATTCGAGTCGGCTCTGGAGCGGGTTCGGCAGGTGGCCCGGGCAAGTTTTTCGCGCTTCCTGACTGCACGATGATCTGTGCCCCATTCAAAACGCGTTCTTTGCGTTTTGAGTGGGAGACCACAACGGCTGGTGGCCCCGGTCCGGGGTCGTCTGTCCCCACCAAAAATGAGGGTGCCCACGGTCCCTCGCATTTGGGGACCGTGGATCGCTACAAATCTCAACCGGCCCGAAAACGGCCAGCCCATCCAGCATCGGTCCCCGCAAACGGGGTTCTAGGCAACTCTGGAGCTAGATTGATTCCCAACGCCCCCACAGCCCCCGAATCATCCCCGGCAAACCAAATAAATCCCCACGCCCTTGCGGGCAATTTCCCCATCTCGGCGCATACTCAAAGCACAGCTGGGGAGCGGCAGCCAGGCCCCGGTTCATACCCCAGGTACCCCCGCGAAAAAGCACCCCAGCCGCCCCCAAAAAATCCCCGCACATCGGCAAAACAGGCGCCCGCACCCCCGCCCGCACGCATCTAACTCATTTAGAATCTGACCTATGCCCGTAACTCCCGTCGAATGTGACCTATACGATGCCCGCCCCTCGCTAAAGCACGTAGAATCTGACGTATGCCAAAAAAACCGGGGGGGGTGCCTTTACGCAACATTACGGGGTACGGCCAGCCCATCGCTGACATGCCCAAGCATGCCGGAAGCCGCTCAGACCTGCTTCTCGCGTCTCCGCCGTCCCAGAGCCGCGGCCAGTTCGAGCAGCGCCTCGTCCATCTCGCGCCCGGCCGCCAGTTGCATGCCTCCCGCAGCACAGGGAATGGCAACGCAGGGAACGCCGGCCAGGCTGAATGGCGTGGTGTAGCGCAGCAGCCGCTTGCGGATGGCGTCGCCCTCCGCGCTCTTGGCCGCCGCCACGGTGAGCGTGGCAATGGGAATGCTGGGAAGCATCAGCAGTTCGTCGCCGGCAAAAAGCTCGTCCATGCGCTCGCGAAACTCCGCATGCCGCTGCCGCAACCGGGCAATCTCGTCCCCGCTCTGGCTCGCTCCCCAGGCCAGCCGCGCCCGGATCAGCGGCTCAAAGTGCTCGAAATTTCCGGCATGCAACCGCGCCGCCTCCGACGCCTGAATGGGCGCAAAGATCTCCGTCGAATCCGACCACCAGCCCACATCGACGGCGCGGCCCTGCAGACCCAACTCCTCCAGCTCGCGAATGAGCGCGGCAAAGCTGGCGCGAACCTGCGGCTCGCAGTCGTGAAGAAAGGCATCGCCGACATAGGCAAAGCGCGTGAAGCTGCGCGCGGCCTTCGCGCCCTGCGGCGCAAACGGCAGATTGAGCAGAGGCGCATCTTCCAGGTCGCGGAAGAGCCAGCCAAAGGTGTCGAACGACTCCGCCAGATGCGCGCCGCCGCGCCAGTCGCCGCGCCCCAGCGAAGCGCGATATCCAGCCAGACCGCACAGCGCCGCCGGCGCCCGCACCGAGCCGCCCGTATCGGTTCCAATGGCCGCAACCGCCGAGCCCTCCAGCACGCTCGCCGAAGCGCCGCTTGAAGAGCCGCCGGTGAGCGCGTCCGCGGCCCCCGGCTGAATGCAGTCGCCAAACTCGGGATTCTCGCCGGTAATGCCGTACGCCAGCGGATGCAGATGCGTCTTGCCGGTGATGACTGCGCCCAACGCGCGCAGCCGCTCCACCAGCCACGAATCGCGGCCGGCAATGCCATTGCGCTGGCGATAAAAACGCGTGCCGCAGGAGTTTGGAGTTCCGGCCAGATCGAAGCAGTCCTTCACTGAAACCGGAATGCCCCATAGCGCGCTGCGGCCATCGCCAAATGCGCCGCCCGCCGCAGCCGGAATCGCTTCGGCCCGTTGCGCCTCGCTGCGCGTCCACTCCGCATCGCGCCACAGATACGTGTTCGCGCCGGCGTTTCCGTTGGCGCGAGCCAGCGCCTCCGCGGCTAATTGCATTGGGTCAAGCCGGCCGTCGGCGAGCTCGCGGCGCAGGCCGCGCACAGTCCAGGAAATCGGCGTCATAGGCAGATTGTAGGTCAGCGTCGCGGCCGGACGCCGCGACCGCATTTACTGGCGGACGCGTTCCCGACGCAGCTCGAGCAGAAACTCCTCCAGCAGATTCACGGCAACCTGGCGCCGGTAATCTGCCGTAGAGCGAATGTCGTCGATGGGCCGAGCCTCATCAAGAAGCGCGGCGCGCGCCGCCAGCAGGCTCTCGCGCCCCAGAGGCCGATCCAGCAGCGCGGCTTCTGTCTTGACCAGGCGCACAGGGAAAGGAGCAAGACTCGCCGCGGCAACGCGGATCTCGCGCACGACGGCGTTCTCCAGCCGCGCCGTTGCGGCCAGCGCCACTTTGGAGATGGCCATTGCGCGGCGCGTTCCCACCTTGCGCAAATATTGGCGGTGAGCCGCGAAACGGCGCGGCAGATGCACTGCGAAGAGCAGCTCGTCCGCGGCCATGATGTTGCTCTTGTAGCCTGAATGAAAGGCCGCATAAGGAATCCTGCGCCGCCCGCGCACCGAGATCAGCTCCACCTCGGCGTCGTAGACCAGCAGCGCCGGCGACGAGTCCGCCGCGGGCGAACCGTTGACAAGGTTGCCGCCCAGCGTTGCCCGGCTCTGGTTGGCGACGGAGCCGATCCAGCCCGACGCTCGGGCAATCAGCGGCAGCTCGTCAGAGAGCACCTTGTGCCGGCGCATATCCAGAAACGTCGCTCCGGCGCCGATCGCAATCGTCTCAGGCGTCACTTGGATGAAGCGCAGCTCAGAGATTCCCCAAAGGCTCACAAGCCTGGGCGCAGTCAGCCTGCCGGCGGAAAAGGCCACCATCAGCTCCGTGCCGCCGGCGATCGGCGTCCACTCGCCCGGCTCGCGCGCCATCAATTCCAGCACGCCGCCCAGCGAACCCGGCGCGACCAGTTGATGAGCTTCAGGATTGCCGCGCATGATGCTCCCCTTTCGCGCTGGGCGCGGCGGCCGCCGCGGCTGCTTGGATGGATGCAAAGATGCGCATGAATCCGGTGCAGCGGCAGAGATTGCCGGCGAGGGCTTCGCGGATCTCGGGCAGTTCTGGATGAGGATTGTGGGCGAGAAGCTGAGTGGCCGCCATCAGCACTCCCGGAGTGCAAATGCCGCATTGCGCACCGCCATGCTCTAGAAACGCCACCTGTAGCGGATGCAGCTCGCCGTCCACCGCCAGCCCTTCCACCGTCTCGATCTGCGTACCTTCTGCCTGCAGCACGGGCACCAGGCAACTGTTCACCAGCTCGCCGTTCATGCGCACCGAACACGATCCGCACTCGCCTTCGCCGCAGCCTTCCTTGCTCCCGGTCAGATGCAGGTCTTCGCGCAGCACGTCGAGCAGCCGCTTCATGGGCGGAACCGTTACCGAGCAGCTTGCGCCGTTCACGGTGAAATGAATGGCTGGCCAGGTTGCGTTCATCGCGGTGCCGGCTCCTCTTCGGCATGGTGCGCCCTTAGCGCGGCAAACAGGTCCTCAGGCAGCAGGGGAATCGCATTCATCGCCACGCCGGTCGCGTCACGGATGGCATTCAGGATCGCCGGCGCCGGTCCGTCGTGCGGCAGCTCGCCGATGCCCTTGGCGCCGAAGCCGCCGTACTGAAATGGGACCTCGGCAAAGCCAATATGGATGGGCGGAACATCCTCGGCTGTGGGAATAATGTAGTTGGTCATCTGGTTGTTGGCCATGTGCCCATCCTGCGACACGACCTTCTCGTAGAGCGCGTAACCAATGCCCTGCGCGATGCCGCCTTCAATCTGGCCCGTGGCCAGCGCCGGGTTCAACACGCGGCCCACCTCCTGCACGGCCCAGAACTCTTCCACCTCGGCCGCGTAGGTCACGGTGTCCACCGCGACCTGGGCAACATAAACCGCCCAAGCATACGCCGGATACGCTTCGCCGTGGTACTTCTGATCGTCCCAGTAGATGCCCGGCGGCGGCTCATAGCGGCACAGCGAAAGCACTTTGCCATTCGCAGCCCGATAGCGCGCGCATGCGGCAAAGAACTCCTCGCGCGTATGGTCTGCGCCCAGGTCGGCTTCACGGCGCAGCATCTCGATGAGCTGCAGGCTGGCCCGCTCAATCAATCTGCCCACCACCATTGAGGTGCGAGAGGCCACAGTTGGTCCGCTGTTGGGAACGATGCCGGTATCCGGCGGCGCCATGGCCACATCGTCGTAGTCGATGGCCAGCGCCTCGGCGGCAATCTGGGGCAGAATCGTGTTAGTGCCCTGGCCAAACTCAGTGTTTGAAACGAGTACACGCACGGAGCGGTCGGGCGTAACGTCCACCCCGGCCTGGGAGTTCAGATAGACTTCGCCCGATCCGGTAAATCCAGAGCCATGATAGAAGGCTGCCAGCCCCATCCCGCGCTTCACCGGGTTGTCAGCGTTCTCGCGTTGGAAGCGAGCGCGCCGTGCGTGAAACTGGCTCCCGGTCAAAGCGCGGTCGAGCAGCTCGTCCATCATCACAGGCTCGCGCATCAACTGTTCGGTCGCGTTGCTTTCGCCCTGATGCAGGAAATTCCTGCGCCGCAGTTCTGCCGGATCAATTCCCGTCGCGGCGGCGATCTCATCCATCTGCCGCTCCATTGCGAAGATGGCCTGCGGCGCGCCGAAGCCACGGAATGCCCCATAAGGCACGTGGTTGGTCGCCCAGGAGCGAGCACGCACGCGCACATTCGGGCAAAGATAGGGGCCGGTGGAGTGCAGGGTTGCACGGGATAGCACGGTAGAAGAGAGCGTTGCGTATGCTCCGCCGTCCGTGTCCAGTTCGATTTCCATAGCCAGAAGCTTGCCATTCGCATCCACCGCGCTGCGGTGGCGGATGCGCGCCGGATGCCGCTTTGTTGTCGCGGCAAGGTCTTCCATGCGGTCGTACACCATCTTCACTGGATGGCCGCACTTCATCGCCAGCAGCGCCGCGTGGCAGGCGAGCATGGAGGGATAATCCTCCTTGCCGCCGAAGGCGCCGCCGGTCTCTGTCTGCACCACGCGCACCTTGTCTTCCGGCAGCGCGAAGACGCCGCGCAGGGACTTGAAGACGTAATAAGGACACTGCAGCGAGCCCCAGACCGTTACCCCGTTGCTGGCGCTGTATTCCGCGATGATGCCGTTGGGCTCGATGTAAAGATGCTCCTGCGCACCGGTGCGGTACTCGCGCTCCACAATGTGCGCGGCTCCGGCCCAGGCGGAGTTCACGTCGCCCTTTTCAAGCAGGAAGCTCTTGAGCAGATTGTCTTCGCCCCAGATGACCGGGTCGCGGCGTTCGCTTTCCTCGATGGTGAGCACCGCAGGCAGCGGATCGTACTCCACGCGTACCGCGTTCAGCGCAGCCCGCAGCTTGTTCCGGTCAGGGTGCGCAAGCAGCAGGATCGGTTCTTCGCAATGGTTCACGTGCCCGTCAGCCAGGCAGGGCTGGTCGGCAATGATCAGCTGGATGCAGTTCTCG
>JAJXUS010000175.1 GCA_021782675.1 Acidobacteriota bacterium | reverse complement strand
AGCGGAGAGAAGAACGTGACCGTCAGCGTCACGTCATCGGCCTGGAAGGTATAGATCGTGTGCGTGGCCGTCACTTCCAGCGAGCGCTGCTCCATCGCCGGCAGATCCAGTGCCCGAAGCGCGCGTGGCTTCGCGCCCATGAAGCGGTAGGTTTTGCCGTCAATGCGTGCCAGCCCCACCATCGGCTGCGCAGTGCCCGTCCAGTGCCGGGTGTCCTCATCGGTGAGCCGGTCCGCCATCGACCAGACGCTGAAGTAGGGATCGTGCGCAATCAGCGGAACTGCCGGCGGACGCAGTCTCCCTGCCGGCACCGCCGGCTGGGCCGCTACCCAGGCGGAAAGAAGAAAGAATGAAAGAGCAAACAGCCTTCGTGTAATCGTTTCCATACGCATGCTCTCGATTTCCTCGACTGCATCCAACCATACATTGCGACTCCCCGCAGACAGAAATTCAAGCCCGCTTCGAAGTTGGTTGTGATGCGTTTGAGCCTGCCGGACCGGGTCTATGCAGCCGGAGGCGAAGTCTGCGCGGTGGGCAGCGTGAAATGGAACGACGCTCCCGCACCGAGCTCGCTCTCCACCCACACCCGGCCCCCATGCGCCTGCACAATGTGCTTCACGATAGCCAGCCCCAGCCCGGTGCCCCCGGATTCCCGCGACCGCGCCTTATCAACCCGATAAAAGCGCTCGAAGATTCGCTCCAGGTGCTCTGAGGCGATGCCGGGACCAAAATCCTGAATCGTGAACTGCACCTCGGAGTTCAACGCGCGTGCGCCCACCCGAATGCGCTTGCCGCTCTTGGCGTACTTCAGCGAGTTCTCAATCAGGTTCCCGAATACCTGGTTGATGGCATCGGAATCTGCCATCACCAGGTCCTCGGGGGCACCGGCCGATTCCAGCCCCACCCCGGAGTCCACCACAATGCCCCCCAGCGACTGAATCGCATCGCTCACCAGCACGCTGGCCCGCAGCGGCCGCAGCGCAAGCACATAGTCCGGGCTCTCCACGCTCGCCAGCGCCAGCAGGTCTTCCGTCAGGCGGTTCATGCGCCGCGCGTTCTTCAGGATGATCTCCAGAAACTCCCGCGAGGTCTCCGGGCTTGCCTCCGGATCTTCGATCAGCGTCTCCACATAGCCCTGGATCGACGTCAGCGGAGTACGCAGTTCGTGGCTCACGTTGGCCACAAACTCGCGCCGCGACTTCTGCGCAATCTCGATCCCCGTCACATCGTGCAAAACCGCCAGGGCGCCGCCCGAGGGTAGCGGAGCGGCGTTCACCTCGAAGACTCGTCCCGGCGACAGGGAAGTGGCGCGTCCGCTGCACAGCTCGCGCCGCTCCAGCGCCCCGCGCACGCAGGCCAGAAACTCCGGGTCGCGCAGCGAGTGCACCAGCGGCCGGCCGCGATGAATCTGCGCTCCGGCCAGCCTCTGCATCACGGCGTTTGACCAGCGCACCAGCCCGTCCCGCGTCACCGTCACCACGCCTTCCTGCATGGAGTCCAGCATCGTGGCCAGCTCCTGGCGCCCGCTCTCCAGTTCGGCAACGTCACTGTCCAATCGCTCGGCAGCGCGGTTCAACGCGCTCTCCATCGCGCTGAACTCGTCTTCGTCGCCGGCCTCAATGGGGAGTCTCGCGCTCAACTCGCCTGCGGCAACACGGCGCGCAAACGTGGCAATCTTCCCCGCGCGCGCTGAAACCCATCCGCTCATCAGCGCCGCCAGGGCCAGCGCCGTCAACAGCGCAATCAGCCCCGACCACAGCGCGCCCCGCACCGCGGCATGCGGCGTCCCGGTGCCTGCGCTCTGCGCAAAATGATGGAAGAGCACCGCCATCACTAGCGTCTGCACGACCACAAGAAGCAGAAAAGCGCCGAGAATTCTAAAGGAAAATTTCGAAGTCATCGAAGGCTCGGGATGCAGCCACGAGATTGTGGCGCGCTCTGCATCCATTGGGTTCGGGCCCGGAAGCGAGTTGAAATTGACGAATCGCGATTACTCGCTCTTGGGCAACTCGAAGCGGTAGCCCGCGCCGCGAACGGTCTTCAGATAACGCGGATCTTCCGGATCAAGCTCGATTTTCTCACGGATGCGGCGCACATAGACGTCCACCGAGCGCGGCGTCACAAAGCGCGCATCGCCCCAAACCGCATCCAGCAGATGGTCGCGGCTGAAGACCCGGCCCGGGTGCCGCGCCAGGTAATCCAGCAGGCGGAACTCGGTGGCCGTCGTGGTCGTCAACTCGCCGCGCACCTTAAGCTGCATGGCTCCGGCGTCGATCACGATTTCCTCAAAGCTGAGGATGGACGGGGTTGACGGCCGTTCGAAACGCCGCAAAACCGCCTTCACGCGCGCGATCAACTCACGCGTCGAAAACGGCTTGGTAATGTAATCGTCCGCCCCCACTTCCAGGCCCATTACGCGGTCGTTCTCGCCCGCCCGCGCGGTCAAAAAAATAATCGGAATCGTGGAAAGTCCTGCATGCGCGCGCAGCCTGCGGCAAACATCCAGCCCGTCGCCCCCCGGAACCATGATGTCGAGAAGAAACAGCGCCGGTGGCTTGCGCTCCGCGTCGGCCAACACATTGGTGGGGGTGTGGTAGAGCCGCGCCTCGAATCCTGCCGCTTCAAGATGGTGTTGTACCAGGCGCGCAATGTCGGTTTCGTCTTCCAAAACGAAAATGGATTGGCTCAAGCGTTTCAACCCTCGCCCGGCGGCCGCTGTGGCGTTGGCTGCAGAGGACCGCTCGGATCATCAACAGAGTACTTCAGCCGGGCAAAAGAATTGCAAACGTACGGTGAATTTAAGTCGTTGAGAGGCTACCGCGCCGCTTTGGCCAGTACCGGAGACACCAGATCCCGGGCTTCGCCCTCATGCTCGGAATCCGATGCGAACCTGGCCTGAATGTTCTCCGCAAACACCTGCGGGCCGGTGCCGCGCCCGGGCAGCACGGTTTCCTGCTGTGCCGGCGCCCGCCTCGCGCGCTCTTCCTGCCGTTTGCGCACCTCGTGCGAAGCTACCAGGATCAGCCCGGCAAACGTGGCGATCAAAAGCACTGCGGCTGAGACCCCGTGCAGTTGTTCCGGAGGCGCGCCCACATCCTGGTTCACATCTCGCACCAGGAGCGAAAGCCCGACGAAGACGAAGACCACATGCGCGCAGAACACACGCAGCGAAGCCTTCCCCAGCGTCGGAAGGGGTTCAATCGACAGCCATCGGACCAGGTACTTGCGCATCCAGTAGCCGACAATTGAGAACGTCACCAGGTTGATCACGCGCAGCGGCCCGATCTTCCACTTGTCCAGTTGAATGTCGAGCGCCTCCTGGGTCAGGTGCGGCCCCAGCCAGCCCCAGCGCACGCCGATGAAGAACAGGCAGGCGGCAAGCGAGAGCGCCGCCACCCATCCCGGCACTCTGCGCAGCGTGGGCTCGTGCGTCGCTGTACGCGCCCCCAGCCACAGGCCCGCCACCCACACCAGTTGCCACGCGAAGAGGTTGAATGCTCCCGTCTCCTGTAGTGGAATCTTCAGGTGCGTCACGGACACAATCCAGTTGTGCACCACGTCGCGCAGTCCGAACTGCGCCAGCAGCCATACCAGACCGCTCCCCATCAGCACCCGCTTCCAGCGGAAGCGTACCGCCGCCGAAAGCAGCAGCGGAGTCAGGAAGAGAAAGATCACGTACATCGGCAGAATATCCAGCAGCGGCGGGCAATACAGCAGCAGCGCCGAGCCGATTATCGCCACAAACGGGTGCGCAAGATAGTAGTCGAGCAGGTTGTAGATGGCGGCTTTATGCGTGTGCAGCGCATATGCTCCAGCCAGCGTAAAGGCCAGCGCCAGCATCGCCAGGTGATAGCCGTACACCTTCAGCGAGCGCTTCCACAGCTTCATCCGCACCCGCCCGCCGTCTTCCATCTGCTCGCGGATGTACAGGCGCCCCACCAGAAATGCGGAGATAAAGACGAAGCCCTCCGCTGAAGACACAAATCCGATGGGCGAATTCACGAAGTCGCTGAAGCGCGTAGGCAGGTGTGTGAGCGTCATCCAGACAAGGAAGAGCCCACGCAGCGCGTCGAGTTCCGGTCGGCGTTCAAGGCGGGGAAGCTGCATAATCATCCGCCGGGGTGCCTTCGCGGCGCTACCTGCTTAGACGCGCCCCTCCCTGCCCGGTTTGCACGGGAACACCTGACAAGGAGTAGGGGAAACGGCAACCCGGTGTGTGAATTTTCCGGTAGCTTCTAGACGTGCAAAGGACGCGCGAAGATGCACAACTGCAGCAGAATTTTTATCCGGGCCGGCTCGCCCGGAAGTTCTCTATGCCCGGGCGTTAAACCTTAGCCGCATGTAATCTGCCGTCCAGTTTCCGTCCTCGTCGCGCAGTACGGTGGCCAGCAGCTCCACTGTCTCGTCCAGCACCGTCTCCTGCGCAGCGGCAGGCAGCTCCTGCAGCACGCCGCGGCGGAACGTCCGCAGCCACTCCCGCATGCCGCCCGGTCCCAGCGGGGTAGGGCGGGGAATCAGCGCAATGCGCTCCACGGTGAATCCGTGCTGCTCAAGCCGGCGTTTGTAGACCTCCGGCGCCGGATAGTAATTCACCTCCCGGTCGCGCCCGGCAAACCCATGGCGTTCCAGCGTCGTCGTCAGCGCCACTTGGATAGCGGCAATGTTGCCGAGCCCGCCAAACTCGGCCACAAAGCGACCGCCGGAACGCAAAACCCGGTGCGCCTCTGTAAGCATGGCATCGTGATTGCGCACCCAGTGCAGCGCGGCATTTGAAAAGATGGCGTCAAAGCTGTGATCCGGGTAAGGAAGCTGCTCTGCCGAGGCATGATCGGCCGGTACACCGCGGCCGCGTGCAGCCGTCACCATCTCCTGAGAGGCATCCACGCCGGTCACCCGCGCTCCCGTTGCAGCCAGGCGAAGTGTCAACTGTCCGTCGCCGCATCCCAGGTCCAGAATGCGCTCATCCGGCTGCGGGTCGAGCCACTCCAGCACGCCACCGGCCAGGCCGTGCACAAACGAGCCGTGCTGCGCATACGCGGCGGGATCCCAGGGTTGATTTGCCATCGCTCTCCTCTTTGTTTGGTTGCCGTACCGTCAGATCGACTGCACGGGCAGAAGCGTCAGGTCGTCCACCAGCCCGACCTCCTTTTGCACGAAGGGCTCGCCATATCGAACCCCGGCCAGTAGTCCGTAATGCCTGGCCTCCGCGAAGGTGCGCTCCCGAATCTCCTCCTCGGGAACAAACAGCCCGCCCCCCGCCGCCTGGTTGGCATATTGCGACCTGTAAGCCATCAGCGACTGGTAGCGCTGTTCGATGAACGGCGTAATGTCCACAACAAAGGTTGGCCGCACATCCGCGTACAGGCTCGCATACACAATCTTGAACGGCCGGTGCGGCTCGTTTCCGGTATCTACCTTTCGTAATCCTGAAAGGAAGCACGCGTCGTAGCCCAGCGTTCCGCAGGTGGCGTGATCCGGGTGTCGCGCCTGCCAGTAG
>JAJXUS010000174.1 GCA_021782675.1 Acidobacteriota bacterium | reverse complement strand
GCAACGCGCATGACATCCACATGGGCGACATCCGCACCGCCAACTTCATCCTGCTCGGCGGACCGCTCGCCAACCCCTGGATCGACCTGTTCAAGCCCGCACTCGACTTCCAGATCCAGTTCTCGCCTCAGCTCGACCAGCGCTCCATCGTCAACCTGCATTCGCGGCCGGGCGAAACGGCCGTCTACCAGACTGGTGGACAGGCCGACCCGCAGCAGACCTACCTGATTGTTACGTTTCTGCCAAATCTGGACGGCCGCGGCCATGCCCTGCTCATTCAGGGTCTCAATATCTCCGGTACACAGGCGGGCGCCGACTTCGTCCTGAACGAAACCGCGATGCAGCCCATCCTGCAGCACGCGCGCCTGCCCGACGGCAGCATCGGACCGTTTCAATTGGTGTTGCGTGCCGAGTCGGTCGGTGCCAGCGCCCCTAACGCACACCCCGTGGCGGCGCGCTATGGTGTGACAGCCCCGTGAATTTGCAAATATTGGTACGTACTCCGGCCATCACCTGCTTTTTTCCGCGTGGAGCGGTTCGTCCATTTCGCGTGGAATCCCGACCGGCATCCGCGCATTTTACCGATGAAAAATCAGTACATTCCACGTAATCGGCGAGCTTTCCACTCTTTTGCACCGTGATATCACCTTGTCAACGGCCGCTGCACCCGCCAGTCTGAGAAAGAGTGCATCGATCCCCTTCCGGAATCAGGAATCCGCACGGGCTCCAGCCGCTCCCGACAAGGAGACGTTGATCGTGAATCGCAGAGACTTCCTTGCCACTGCCGGATCCGCCACGCTGCTGGCTCTCTCCGGACAGAAGGCAGCCGCCGCCGAACAGGCCCAGCCAGCAGGACCAGCCGCCCAGCCTAACCGCCGCGCTCCCAACATCCTGCTGCTGATGGCCGATCAGCACAAGCCAAGCTGCCTGGGGGTTGAGGGCGATGCAGTCGCCCACACGCCGAATCTGGACCGTCTCGCGCGGGAGAGCGTGCGCTTCACCAGTGCTTATTGCACCAACCCGGTCTGCGCACCGTCGCGCGCCTCCATGATGACCGGCCTTTACACCCATACCCTGCACGACCACATGGATCGCCCCTACGGTCCGCGCTTCGAGACGCTTCCGATCAGCTTCGGCAATGCCGGCTACTTCACGGCCCTCATCGGCAAAATGCACGCGGTTGATGCCCAGCTGCACGGGTTCCAGTACCAGCTTGAATTCAATGACTGGTTCCAGGCCATCGGTCCGGCCACCAGACTCTATGCGGACGAGCTGGGAGGCCCGAACTCCGGCGCCGGGCAGCCGCAGATCAAGGGCCTGTGGCATCGGCACGATCCCTGGAAAGGCCATCGCACACCCGATGATCGGCTCGGTCCAGTGGCCGTCGGCCGGCCCTCCCTCATGCCAGAGGAGCAGCACTTTGAGGAGTTTGTCGCCAGCGAAACCGTACACTTTCTCGAAACTTACGCCGAGCAGGACCGCCCGTTCTTCCTGGTCTCGTCGTTCCTGAAGCCGCACGATCCGTTTATGCCGGCCGAGCGCTTTGCCGCTATGTACGAGCCGGAGCAGATGCGGCTTTCCCCAACCTGGGGCAAGGCGCATCTCGACAAAATCCCAAACCGAGTCCGCTACGAGATCGAGCACTCGCCCTTCACTCCGGAACTGGTTCACCCTGCGGATGCGAAGAAGCGTACTGCCTACTACTACGGCAACCTGGCCCAGATGGACGAATGCGCCGGCAAGGTGCTGGATGCGCTGACACGCCTGGGCCTGGATCAGAACACCATCGTGGTCTATACGTCCGATCACGGAGAGATGCTAGGCGACCTGGGCCTGTGGAACAAGTTTCAGTTCTACCAGGGCTCGTGCGGCGTGCCGCTGATGTTCCGGCTTCCAGGCAGCTCGCCCGCAACCTGCGAGACACCCGTCAGCCTCATCTCGCTCTACTCCACGATGACGGACCTGTGCGGCGTGCCGCGAGCCAAGCCGAACGAAGGTGCAAGCTTCGCGCATCTGGTGCGGGATCCCGCCTCGAAACAAGGCTATGGCCCGGTGTTCAGCGAGTTTAGCCTGGGCAACAGCGCGGCCAAATTCATGATCCGGGACGGGCAGTGGAAGTACACCTACTGGGTGGACGATATGCCGGAGCTGTACGACCTCTCCGCCGATCCGCAGGAGCTGAACAACCTCGCACCGGAGGCCAGGTACGCTCCCAAAATCGCCCAACTGAAAGAGAAACTGTTTGCCTGGTACACGCCGCCTGCGTGGCACGGGGAGACGCCGCGCACCTTCTTCGGTAAACAGATTTGAAGAGAGCGAGGACGCGTGCGTCGGTCAGCGCCGCCGCAGGTGCCGGGCAAGCCGTCGCGCGGTAAAGTCAGCACCGTAGGCGAAGCGCATCATGGGGCCAAAGGAGTTGGCGGCGGAAAGTCCCGTGAAGTAGACGCCTGGCAGGGTGGACTCAAAATTCACCGACAGCTCCGGGGCGTGGTTTACAGTCGCGATGGAGTCGCGCAGGCTGGCGTCCAGAAATGGCAGCCGCGCAAGGTCTGGCTGATAGCCGGTGGCCGCGATCACGTGCTCGGTCTCATGTTCTTCGGTGCGCCCGTCCCGCGTGGCCAGCGTCAGACGTACTCCGGCACCAGCTTCCTGGGCGGCGACCACTTCGCGCCCCAACAGCATGGAGATCTTTCCCAGAAAGCGGTCGCGCATGGGCCAGCCCGACGCCGGGCCCAGATGCCGGTCAACGATCCGCACGCGGTGCGATGCCGGAAAGCGATGAAAGACATCCGGCAGATCGGTATAGAAGCGCGACTTCCATCCGGGTCCCAGGCCGGACGACGGATTGCGCAGCTTCTGCCACAGGCTTCGCGGCTGGTCCCCTGGCCCGGTATGGAATTCCAGGCTATTCGAGCGCGCAATCAACAAAACATCGGCGCCCGCTTCGTGCATCAGTATCGCCGTGTTGGTAGCGGATGCCCCGCCGCCCAAAACCACGACCTTCTTGCCCTTGAACGCCGTTCCCACATGATGATCGGCGCTGTGCGAAGCGCGGCCCGGCGGCAGACCGGAGAGCACGGTCGGCATGCTGGCATAGTGGCTGATGCCCACCGCCACAACGACGCGCCGGGCGGTGACGGAATCCCGCTCGCCGATCTGCAGGCGGAAGTGCCCGTTCACCCGTTCCACGTTCTCCACGCGGCGTTCATCCAGCTCCGGAACCATCTCCTTCTGAAAGGCGAGCGCGTACTTGATAAATACTTCGACGGGCACCGGAATCCGTGTGTCATCGTAGGGAATCTTGTTTTGCGCGCAGTAGTTTTTCAGAGTGAATTCCGACTGCGGGTCGGAGAGGTTGGAAGCAAATCCATCGGACTTGAGCAGCATGCCCCGCGGCATGTGCCTGCGCCAGACCTCCATCGGCGGGCCAAACACGCGAGTCTCCAGTCCCAGCGTCCGCAGGTGGGCGCCGGCAGATAGACCGTACGGTCCGGCGCCAATGATGGCAACGTCAAGAGCGGCAGCGCACACGGAGTTGCTCCTTCAGCTTCCTGGTCGCGATAGCCTGGCGTCGGCGCAAACCGGCGGCCCGTTGCCCGGGGACTGTCCACAAGGGTGGGGAGTGGCGAATCCCCGGGGGCAGAGGATTCTGGAAGCGAAATTCTGCCGAGATGATACAGTGACGGAAACGCCCGGACAATCACTTTTCGACGGGTTCCCCTCATGGGATCAAACGTTCTACTGGCCACGACTTGCCGGTGGTTCTCCACCGCACGCCTTGCCACGGCCCTGCAGCGGGCCGGTTGCCGGGTCAGTGTCGTATGCCCGCGGAACCATTGCATTGAGACGCTTCACCTGGTGGACACGACCTGCCGGTTCAACGCCCTGCGGCCGGTGGCGTCCTTGCGCGCTGCCCTGCTGGCGACGCGTGCTGACCTCGTCATCCCGTGTGACGACCAGGCAATGCGCTATTTGCATCGGGTGCATGAGAATGTACGCCGCGGCGGCCCGGAGAGCTCGTGGCTGCTGCAGACGCTCGAGTTTTCCATGGGCGACCCGGCCGGTTATGCCATAGCCGAGTCCCGCGATGCGTTCATGGCCACCATCGATCAGGAAGGCATCGCCGCGCCTGAAACCAAAATGATCGCCTCCGTGAAGGAGATGCATCGCTGGATCGAGCAGTTCGGATTGCCCGCGGTGTTGAAGGCGGATGGCACCTCCGGCGGCGAGGGAGTGATGATCGTGCAGACGCCGGCCGAGGCGGAGCGCGCCTTTCGTCATTTGCAGGCACCAGTCTCCACGGCGGTAGTGGCCAAGCGATCCCTGCTCGACGGCAACCGGACGTGCGTTCTGCCGTGGCTGGAGCAGCGCCGGCGCGTGGTCAGTATCCAGGCATTCGTAGCCGGGCCTGATGCCAATATGGCCGTTGCCGCCTTTCAGGGGCGCATCTTGTCAAGTCTGAGCGTCGAGGTGCTGAAGACCGCCCGCGCCAAGGGACCGGCGACCATAGTGCGAGTGATCGAGAATCAGCAGATGCACCGGGCCGCAGAAAAAGTGGTCGCGCGACTGGGCTTTACCGGACTTTGCGGATTCGACTTTATGCTCGATCCGAAGACCGGAGACGCCTGCCTGATCGAGATGAATGCCCGCGCGACGCAGACCTGTACCGTCCCGTTGGGAGCAGGCCGCGACGCCGTGGCCGCGATTGCCTCCACATTGACGGGCCGGCTGGAGCTGTCGGCCCCGCTGCCCATGCGCGGCGACACGATTGCCCTGTTCCCCGGCGCATGGCAACACGATGCGACCGACCCGCTCTTTGAGCGGGCCTACCCGGATGTTCCCTGGGACAATGCGGCTCTGGTGCAGTTCGGCATGCAGCAAATTCAACGCCAGCCCAAAGACAAATGGCTGGAGCTGGCACTAAAAATGCGACAGCGGTGGGCGTAGTGCGATCTGCGTCCCTGAAGGAATGGCAATGAGCCGTGACGTACTGCATCTGATCGGGAGCAATCTGGTGGGCGGCCCGGAAAAACAGATTTTGCATCATGCCGCCGATCTGCGCGGCTCCGAATACCGGCTCGCGATCGGCTCGTTTCACGATCTGGAGACCTGGCCGGAGGTTTTGACGGCAGCCGAAGACCTCGGGCTGGGGACATTCTGCCTGCCCGGCGGTCTACGCCCCTCGCTGGTTCCGTTGCTGGTGCGCGAGCTGCGACGGCGGCCGGACGCGCTGCTCTGCACCCATGGCTTTAAAGCCAATGTTGTGGGATACCTTGCAACGCGGTGGACAGGTCACTCCCACACTGCGTTTATGCGCGGTTTCACCGGAGAGAGCCGGCGCGTTCGGTTTTATGAAATGCTCGAACGGCAGGCCTTGAAACGCGCCCAGCGGGTGGTGTGCGTCTCCGCCAGACAGGTGGACGAGATCGCTACCCTGCGCCGCTCGGGGCGACGGCCCATTGTCGTGAAAAACGCAATGCTTCCTCCATATTCGCGGCCCCAGGAGGGTG
>JAJXUS010000173.1 GCA_021782675.1 Acidobacteriota bacterium | reverse complement strand
CTAAACAAGCAGACTTCTTGCACGCACAACGCAGCCGAAGTGCCTACCGGATGAGCGTGTGGAGCGAATCGGTGGTCAAGCGAGCCTTCGACCTCGTCTGCGTCGTTCCCGCTCTGCTCGTCGGTCTTCCGGCATTGGGAGTGATCGCCCTGGCCGTCCGCTGCAGTTCGTGCGGGCCAATCATTTTTCGCCAACAGCGCGTCGGCCGGTTTGGCCAGTTGTTCACCATCTATAAATTCAGAACGATGGTCGCAGACTCCGAGCGCTGTGGTCCCAGTCACACTGCCAAGGATGATCCGCGCATCACCGCAGTCGGCAAGTTCCTGCGCCGGTGGAAGCTCGATGAGCTGCCACAGTTGTTTAATGTTCTCCGCGGCGACATGAGCCTTGTCGGCCCCCGTCCAAAGCTCCCCAACCATGACCGCGCTGTCATCCCCTGCCGCCCGGGCATTACGGGCGCAGCCACGCTCGCGTTTCGCAATGAGCAGAGCATCTTGTCCGCTGTCTCTGCCGAAAAGATTGAAGCCTTCTATCAGGAGCGGGTTGCACCTCTGAAGTTACACCTCGACTCGGAATACATGGCGTCCGCTACAGCCTTTTCCGATCTCCGGCTCCTCTGTATGACGCTGCTGCGTACCGGTCACCGTCTTACGCATACCGATCTGGAAGCACTCCCGGACGAATGGATCGCCGATCATGATGCCTACTCGACGATCCCGCTCATCCTTCACTAGTACACGGTTCGCCGGTCGGCGCAAGCTTATCGGCGAACTGTGTCGATCACAATCTGCGCCAGTGTCATCACTGCAAATACCGCTCCTGCCATCCCCTTCATTCGCTGCACGTAAATCTCATGCCGCTCCAGGCGCTCCTCCAGAATTGTCAATCGGCCGGGCTGCCCCATCCCCAGCAGCGCCGCCATCTGACTCTTCAACGCGGCCAGATCCGACAATACCGTAACCTCAAATTCATCCATACTGCCATCCACCGCTCGCGCGGCCCCCTAAGAAGTTGGTACGTTGGTGAAAATCGCTGCCGACAGGCGTGAATACAGCGGCGGCACCGACGCGTCGAACATTCGAATGTAAAACTGTTCCTGGTCGGCCGCTCGCGTGATCGTGAAATTGGCGGCCGGGCTGCGGAGCACAAGATCTTCGTGCGTATTCGATCCAAACGTGAAATCCAGATTGCGCACCTCAAACCCGCCCCCTTGTGGCGGCGTCACATTGGCGTTCACGCTGATCTGTGTCGTGGTGATCTCTGAAATGATCAACGCGTTCAAATTCTCCAGATAGCTCCCCGGTGCGGTTTCGGCCACAGGAGGCAGCAGGACGTCGGGCGCAATTGCGTTGGTCAGCTTCATGCCGATCGTTTCTGCCCAGTCGTTGGCAAACACCACCCGATACTCCAGCACCTCGGGCGCACTGCTCGTCGCCTGTACGTCCACGGAGCGCACGATCAGGCTCTCGTTAAGCCCTCCCGTCGTCTCACTGAAGTTCAACGCATCGCCCGGCCACATATCCTGCCCATCTTGCAAATTGAAGTACCGGTATTCACCCTTCCACGCCGCCGCGGGATTACTCGAAAAGTTCAGCAAGGCCTGGCAGGCATTTTCACAATCAACGCCGCTGCGCGCCGGCGGGTGCAGCACATGCCCCACCCACTGCGACACGGCCGGCGTCCCACCCCCCGCGGCATTTGCGCTCGACAGACGAGACACGGACGGGCCGGGCACGTGATACGTGACCGCAAGAATCTCTCCGGGTTGCGGAATCGCCAGCTTATAAAAGTGCAGAAATCCGTCGCGCAGCACATTGCAATCGGCCCCTTGATTGGCCTGTCCGATGCGCCTTGTAAAGGGCGTGCCTCCGGACGGCGTGCTCACAACCCACACCGTTCCCGGCCGCGTGATTTTGAAATATCCAAAACTGCCCTGCAGATCGACGCTGTCCACGCAGGCAAACGTCCCAATGCCTGGCGATGTGCTCAACGCGCCGTCGTACAAAATCGTTGACCCGATATTCACGTACGGCAGCAGCGCCATGTCCTGCAGCTCAAACAGCAATTGCAGCGGAGCAGCCACGCTCCCGCCCCCGAACACCTCCGGTCCGTTTGCCCCATAGGAAAAATAGCTGTTCATCACCCGCTGCAATTCCTGGCTATGCACATGCAGCCGAAGAATATAGTTGTGCCCGCTCTGAACAGTGAAGGCCGTTCCTACTTCGTTCCCATCCACCAGCGGTACGATAATCGTGTTGGAGCCGCTTGTCCGTACGCGAAAGCCTGCGATGCAGTTCGCGATATTGACCGTGCCTGCATAAACGCCGCACACCACGCCATCGCTTCCTGCATTCAGCGTCACAAAGCCGGTCTCGATCACCACCTCGCCGCCCAGCTCCAGCGGATCGATGGCCGTCAGAGTGGTCGTTCCATCCGTCCCGCTGCCACCTGTCAACGTCAAACCGTTGCCGCTTACGTTCATGTATCCGCCGGCATCGTTCACCTGCCATACCGAAGGATTCAGCGTTGCGGTGGTGAACTCCTCGTCCAGCAATATCGGCCGTACCATGTGGAACGGCTGCCGCTGCAGTTGGAACAGGACCGTCGCGCCATCGCCCTCGAACAATTCCGTGACGTACTCGATCGGTTCCGCCAGGCCCGTCAGGGTCACGTCATTCACCACCTGCCGCGCCTCAGCGGCTGAAAGCGGAGAGAAGGTCAACGTCCCCGTCCGGTCTGACATCGCATGCACCGTAGAGCCCACCGGGGCCAGCGTCAGTTGCCCGTTCAGCACGCGGTAGGCCGCGCGCGCCTGGTTCGCCAGCGCCGCAATATTCTGCGACCAGGGAACATTCGGCATCGGCTCAAAAAAACCAATCGTCCCCACATCCTCCAGCCCATTCATCTGCACCAGTGTGGGATTCACCCGGTTCGTGACCGTCCGCACCATGTTGCCCGCCGTCAGGCCCAGCAGCGGAGCTGTCTGCGGTACCGCTTCACGATCCAGCAGCCAGTCTTCGCTCACGGCATTGATCACGTAGCGGTAGACCGGCCCTGCGGAGGAATAGCCCGCAAACTCCGGCTCCGCCGCATTCGGCATATACCCGGTGAATAGGTAGGTGCCGTTATCGGCGGTAATCACAACCCATGCATTCGCCGCAGGCGTTGCCAGCCCCGCACTGTCACAGTCCAGCCGCAATGTCGCCAGCGTCGGCTCATTCAATTGCCGCCGGATCATCGCCGGCTTGCTGTCCGCTCCCGAGCCGGCAGTCAAGGCGCCGGTGTAATCGATCGGTCCGCGCCCGTCCTGATTGTCGATCGTGACCTTCATCCGTTCTCCTCACTTCGCGCCGCCATTGCCATCGTTTGCCGGATATCAAATCTCGCAGCGCCTGACCCGTCTGCGCTCTATCGGCTGCCTCACCACACTTTGGTGAACGCTGCCGGCAGATAGCTGCGGAAGCAGATCGCCTGTGTACCGTCATTCGCATCGGTCACCGGAAGCGCCCGGAACTCCGCTGTCTGCGCCAGTTGCATCAGCTTGCTCACCGGCTCCAGAGGCGCCGTCAGTGCGCCCAGAACCTCACCCGCGCTGGCAGCAATCTGCAGCCGCGGATAATGCAGCAGCACCCGGTCACCCTGCTCTCCCGGAATCACGAACAGCCCCGACCACTCCTGAAAAAAATTGCTGCCCTCGCGATCGACAAACCCAAGCACCGTCTGCACCTGCATTCCGCTTACTGGTGCCCCCGCAATCAGCGGTTGCGCCAGTTGCAGTCCGGTGCTGGTCACCTGCGTCACCCGGCCGACATTGAAGCTCACCCGTCGCACATAATTCACGTCGGGCTGTACTGCCGGCGTAGCGCTGATGTATGACCCGCTCACGCCACTTCCGACAAAGCCCGACTGCCCCGTGTAATCCACATCCACCACAACGAGTTGTCCCGCGCTGAATGCGGAGCTCTGTCCGGCCGCCAGATTCAAAAACGTCGCGGTGCTGCCGCTCTGCACGGGGACAGCCGCGGCTGCCGGCCCTCCCGATCCATTCGGCGCAGCGCCGCTCGCCGTCGCCAGCAGATTCATCTGCTCCGACCCGGCAGTCACCGCCATCTGCAACTTGCCCCAGCTCTGAAACTCCATCGAGACCGTCGAGTCGATTTCAGTTCGCACCTGCGATAACGGAAACCCAGGCGCTCCACTGCGCAACGCTGCCACCTTGGTCCCGGACTTGCGCTTGAACGTATCGATCCATCCCAGATCCAGCCACGGCGCGGGCGGCGCATCCAGAGAAAATCCGCCGCTCTGCGCCGGGTCGAAGATCGACGGCGCACCGGCCGCCCGGTTCACCGGCGCAAAGTATGCACGCACCCGCCGCGTAATCGCCGGCGTCAGAGGCAGAGGAGTCATCGCGCTTGTGCTCATAATTCTCCCGGCTCCTCATAGCTGAATACATGGATCTTCGCCGTCCGCTGCAGCCGGTCCCGCTTCACCGCCACCGGGCCAAACGTCGCTTCGGTCCAGAACACCTGGGTCTCCATCGCCGTCGCCGGGCTTACGGAATAGTTCATCTTCTGTGTGCTCGCCGGCTGCAACAACGCATTCAGCTCCGCGTCCATCTCGGTCAGCATCGGACCCCGGTCCATCCCAAGATTCGCTTCCGTCCCTTCGGTGGAGTACTCAATCTCGCACTCCATCTGCACCATCACTTCTGCCAGATATGGATCGCTCCGCAAGCCCTGCCACCGCAGCACAAACACGTTCGGAGGAGCCATCGCCGTCACCAGCTCATTACTCTCCACCAGAATTCCCGGCCGCGTCACCCCGCGCAGAAAGATCGTGCGGTTCGGATTCAGTGCCGCCAATCGATTGCGAAGTGCGATGTAAAACGTATTCTGCGCATTCTGCATGCCAACTCCCTTTCGGCACTCCCCTGTCCTGGTGGCGCGCACGCTGCTCGGCCTGCCGCTCCCACCCTCGCCGCGCGCCTACAGCATCTGTCCCTGCGGGCCCCGCACAATCAGCCGGTAAAGATAGGGCTGCCCGAATGCCTCCGCCTCCGCCGCTGCTTCAATCGGCATCAGCTCGCCCGCAACCAGCAGACCCGCGGCCATCGCAAACAACTGGCTCGTCGACCCCAGCTGCAGCAGTCCAAGCTGCGTGCAAATGGAACTCGCAGAGATCAGCACCTCATAGCGGTCAACCCCGCCCTCCCGCATCTCCGGCCGCAGCCTGCGGAATACGGCCGGCGAAAGCGGAATATCTTCGTATGCCGGCGTTGTCTGCCCCAGTTGCTCGCCATCCACACCCGCCTGCGCCGGCGTCGGCAGCCGCAGAATCACCGTCATGCCGCCCATACAGCGCAACAGAGCATCCGCTGCACGCTGCTGCGCGCCCGTCGAACTTCGTACGCTTAAGTCAGCGCTCATCGCTCACCCCAGCATCGTCGCCACATATGGCTGCAGCATCGCCGCCACCTGGGGATCAATCAGTGAATTCGAAAAATAACTCATCTGCATGGTGTCGATCCGGTTGGACTTCAC
>JAJXUS010000172.1 GCA_021782675.1 Acidobacteriota bacterium | reverse complement strand
ACAGCCGCTGTTTCGTTTTCGTATTTGCCTTCGTGCATCAGGCGCACAGCGGTTTCGTACTGCTGAATCTGCTGCTTCCGGCCCGGATCAGGGCTGGGGGCCGGCTTGGCGGCGACGACGCGCGGCATGGTCGCCGGCTTCTTCCTGGTCGGTGCTTCTTTCATAGGCACTCTCGCATGGGGACGGCCGAGAGCCGTGGACGCCCGCGGGCCCCAACCCTCGTAAAACTAACAGGAAAGCACCGTTCCTGCAACGCGCGGACACGCCCGCGGGCACCTCTGGCGCCGCTAGATGCATATCCTCAGAATGCTAAAATAACCCTGGAAAAGCCTATGCCCGACATCGTTCGCAGAAAGACACCCACCGTCAACATCGGCAATGTCCGGGTCGGCTCGGATGCTCCGGTTGTGGTGCAATCCATGACCAACACGGACACCGCCGACATCGCATCGACGGTCCGCCAGGTTGCCGCACTGGCGCGCGCGGGCTCGGAGATTGTGCGCGTAACGGTCAATAACGATGCTGCCGCCCAGGCCGTCCCCTTCATCGTGGATACCCTGGCGAGCGAAGGCATCCATGTGCCGATCGTGGGAGATTTCCACTATAACGGCCATCTGCTGCTGAAGAAATATCCCGGCTGCGCGCGGGCGCTGGCCAAATACCGCATTAATCCCGGGAACTGCTCCATTGGCCGCAAAGACGACGACAACTTCCGCACCATGATCGAATGCGCGGTCGAGAACCAGAAGCCGGTGCGCATCGGCGTCAACTGGGGCTCGCTGGACCAGGCACTGCTGACCCGCATGATGGATGAGAATGCCCGGCTGGCCGAACCGCGCGAAGCGCGCGATGTGATGATTGAAGCAATGCTGGTGAGCGCGCTTGATTCTGCCGCCGCCGCTGAACGCTATGGCCTGCGCCACGACCAGATCATCCTGAGCGCCAAGGTAAGTGGCGTGCATGACCTGATCGACGTGTACCGTCTGCTGGCCGCGCGGTGCGACTACGCGCTGCATCTGGGCCTGACCGAGGCCGGCATGGGCATGAAGGGTCTGATCGCCTCCACCGCCGGTCTGGCGCCACTGCTGCTGGATGGCATCGGCGATACCATTCGTGTGAGTCTGACGCCCAAACCCGGTGGCGACCGAACCGAGGAAGTTCTGGCCGCGCAGCAAATCCTGCAATCCCTGAACATTCGCAGCTTTGCGCCGCTGGTGACCGCCTGCCCTGGCTGCGGGCGCACGACCAGCACGTTCTTTCAGGAGCTGGCACAGCAGGTGCAGAGCTACCTGCGCGACTCCATGCCTGCCTGGCGGCAGAGATTTCCAGGCGTGGAAGAGATGAAGCTGGCCGTCATGGGCTGCGTGGTCAACGGCCCCGGTGAATCCAAACACGCCGACATTGGCATCTCTCTACCGGGAACCTTTGAGGATCCCGTCGCGCCTGTCTACGTGGACGGCCGCCTGTTTGTGACGCTTCGGGGCGATCACATCGTCGAAGAGTTCCAGAAGATTCTCGACGAATACGTGCACACCCGCTACGGTGCGGGCGCTTCCCGCGAGCTGGTAGAAGCGTAACTGCCGTTCAGGAGCTGGCAGCGGGCGGTGGGGGCAACGGCGGTACGCTGTCTCCCGAAGGCTTCTTTTCACCGTCCGGTGGTCCTGGCTTGGCCGCCTTCAATCCAGCCCGCTTGATGACCTGATTCAGGGTGATTGCGTCCAACTCTTGCTCAAACGATTTCTCGGCTTTTCGCAGGGCTGCGTGAACCGCCTTCCGAACCTCTTTTTCTCCGCCGCTCTCATGCTTGACCGGCCGATGCAGCAGCTCCGTTGGACCCAGCGCGCGATATACAGCGCGGAGACTGATCTGTTTGGCAGGCCGTGTGAGTCGGGTGCCGCCGCCCGGCCCTTTTGTACTGGCCACCAGACCGGCCCGGCTCAATGAGGCCAGCAGTCGCCGGACCACCACCGGGTTTGTTGCCAGTGCCAGCGCCAGCGCCTGGGAGGTGCGATATCGGGCCGGCTCGGTAGCCATCAGCACCAGCGCTTCCATCGCTGTCGAAAACCGCAGGTTCGCCGCCATGCGGAAACGCTATCACACTCGTGGCATCGCGGCAGGGCCACCGCGACCGGTGCATCCAAACGGAAAGAAAACGTCAGGCGGACAGAAACTATGCGAAATCGGAAGCGCTTCACTGGCGAGAGGTTTTCCTGGCTGATGTTCCCTCTCGCCGTGGGTCTTTCGGCGACCGCACAGCAACGGCCCGCGCCCACGCTCCGCAGGCGTCCCGTGGAGCGGCTCCATGTTGCCCCATTGGCACCGCCCCCTGTCTCACCCTATGAAACCGTCACCCTGCCCAGTGGAATTCCGCTGCGCGTTCAACTGAACAAGCGCTATCACATGCGCAAGGGTCAGCCGGTTACGGGAGTGCTGATTAACGACGTCTACTCCGGAAACTATGTCGTCCTGCCCAAAAACACGCAGATTGTAGGAAAAATCTCCAGGATGCAGCCGGTACACTCCCGCGATCATTTCTGGAATCTGCTGGATGGCGACTTTACGCCGATGCGAACTCCCGTGCTTGAGTTCACCGCGGTCCACCTGCCGGACGGAAAGGTGCGGATGCTGGCCGCGAGCGCCACCGAACGCACGGCGCCGGTGGTGAACATGACGCCACCCCAGCACAAGCAGAGCCTGTGGGCCAAGGCAAAGGGGCAGATCCACCAGAAGATCGACAGCGTAAAAGGAATGACGCACGATCAACACAAATCCGATACTGCGCTGAAGATGCTGTATGGGCAGCTCCCGTATCATCCGCAGGAGATATGGCCGGGAACGCAGTTCGATGCCGTGCTGGAGCAGCCGGTGCAATTCCAGGAAAAGCGTCCGCTTAAACCACTGCTGTTGACGCCGCCCAAAGGTCATCTGCCGCCCGGCAAGCTTGAGGCGCGCCTGGTGACGCCCCTCAGCTCCGCAACCAACAAGGTGGGCAATCCGGTGGAAGCCGTGCTGACGCAGCCTTACATGGACGCATCCCGGCAGCATGTGATTCTGCCAACGGGGACCGAGCTGCAGGGCGTGGTGACGCAGGCAAAGCCGGCTCGCAAGCTGGGCCATAACGGAGTTCTGCGCTTCACGTTCCGGAATGTGAAACTGCCCAATGGAGCGCTTGAAAAGATGCATGGCCAGATGACGGCAGTGGAAGGCCGCAAGGGACAGAACGTGACGGTCGATTCCGAAGGCGGCGCCAAAGCGAATGCAGATCAGGGAAAGTTTCTGGCGCCGATCGTGCTGGGCGCACTTGCCGGAAATTCGCTGGACGCCGATCAGGGCAACGGCCACGCCGGAGTCGCCAGTAACGGCTTCGGTCTGATTGCGCGGGGACTTTCGATGGCCTTTGTCACTCCGGCGGTGACGGCCGGCTTCGCCTATTTCGCAGTTGGAAAATCAATTACCCGCCGCTGGCTGGAGCCAGGGCACAACGTGGTGTTCGCGAAGAATACGCGCATGCAGCTTGCGGTCGCCGATCGATAGCTGCTGACAGTGCGCCCGCTCAGACGTGCCGGAACAGACCGCACAGAATTGGCTGGATGCTACCCCACGGCATGTATGCCACGGACATAGGCTCCGACCAACTGCGTTCACTCCAGGATTTCCAAGTGGAGATGCCGTCCGAATGTGGTTGTGCAGAATCTTCGCGTCTTTCTTTTTCAGAATTCTTTTGGAACGAAAGCCGATAGAAAGTTGCTCGGATTTTCAAAGCTAGACTGCTGCGGGCCGTTTGCGCGGCGAAAAGTGCTTCTGGCGATTCCGAGACTCTACGCCAGCAACTGAGCGGCTTCCCCCTGTTCCAACAGCAGCGCCACTGCCTGCCTGTCGAAAGATACGAACAATTCGCTCCCCAGCCATCTGCCTTCGTGGGCGATTACGCCGTCGGCGAAGTCTCCTCCGGCGTCCAGCAGCGCTAAACCGGCCTCCACGGCAGGACGATTCATGACAACGTTGGCTGCGCCGAGCAGATCGCGGATGGTGGCCGCCGCGTCATCGTTGGACAGCTTTGCGCCCTGCCGTATGATCCACACCAGTTCGCACAGACACGGCAGCGAAACGGCAATCAAAGTTGCCTCACGCAGCAGTTTCGCTGCGGCCGCCCCCTGCGCAGGGTCATCCAGCAAGACGGCCCGCGCGAGGACATTGGTATCGGCGGTGATTTTCATTTCCTGCCCAGCTCACCAGCCCAGCCAGCGGCGGCAATTTTGTTCATTTGATCAATGGTAAGTGGCTTTTTGAGCTTGTCCGCATGTCGGCCAATGAAACTATCAATCGTTCCGGCAGGTCGAGCGGCTCGTACCCTTAGCTCTCCACCCGGCAGCTTCTCAAACTCAACCCGCTCCCCAGCCTTGACGCCAAGGTGATGCAAGAGATCCCGCTTGAGGGTGACCTGTCCTTTTTCTGTGACCGTGAGCGATGTCATTTCCCCTCCACAACCGCCGAGTCAATTGTAATGCAAATCTTTATTACACAGAGAAGCAGGTCTCTGCGTCGCGGAACGCGGAAAGGATAGAGAGAGGCATGGATTCCTGTCGGCACAGGCTTTTGAACGGCGAGCAGCAGCCTTCACGCATGAGAAGAGAAATCCGTGCCGTACGCTACTCCCACTCGATGGTTCCCGGCGGTTTGGATGTGATGTCATAGACCACCCGGTTGATGCCGTGTACCTCATTCACGATGCGGCTGGAGATTCGCTGCAGCACATCATAGGGCAGCGGTGCCCAGTCCGCCGTCATACCGTCTTCCGAGTGCACGGCTCGGATGGCGCAGGTGTAGGCGTAGGTGCGCTGGTCGCCCATCACGCCGACACTCTTCAACGGCAGCAGCACGGCGAAGGATTGCCAAATCTGCCGGTACAGCCCGGCCAGCTTGATCTCATGGACGACGATCTCGTCCGCCTCCTGCAGGATTGCGATGCGATCCGGCGTTACCTCGCCAACGATGCGCACCGCCAGCCCCGGCCCCGGGAATGGCTGGCGCTGCAGGATGTCTTCCGGCATGCCGAGATCGCGGCCAATGCGGCGGACTTCGTCCTTGAACAGGTCGCGCAGCGGCTCGATGAGCTTCAGCTTCATCGTCTCCGGCAGGCCGCCGACATTGTGATGGCTTTTGATCGTCTGCGATGGACCTTTTACGGAAGACGATTCGATCACATCCGGATACAGCGTGCCCTGCACCAGCCAGTCCACGCGGCCGGTCTCCTGCGTGATGCGGTGGGCTTCCGCGTCGAACACCTCAATAAATTCGCGGCCAATGATTTTGCGCTTCTGTTCCGGATCGGTAACTCCGGCAAGCTGCGACAAAAAGCGCTCCGATGCATCCACGCCGATCAGATTCAGCCCAAGCTTTCCGCGAAGGTTCTCCTGGACTTTGCGGAACTCATCCTTGCGCAGCACGCCGTTATTCACAAAGACGCAGGTAAGGCGCTCGCCAATGGCGCGATGCACCAGCACCGCGGCCACCGAGGAGTCGACGCCGCCAGAAAGCGCGCAGACCGC
>JAJXUS010000171.1 GCA_021782675.1 Acidobacteriota bacterium | reverse complement strand
CTTCCACCGCTCATTTGCTTGTGGAGCATTGCCCGGGAGCCGTAATGTGAAAAGAGCGGAATGGAGAGGCGCTTCCCCGGATGACTGGCGACCGCATTGCAACGTTCCAGCAGTTGCTGGAGGTCAACCCCGACGACGCCTTCGCGCGATACGGGCTGGCGATGGAATATCGGCGCCTGGGAAACCTGCAGATGGCGCTGGAAGAGTTTGACCGGTTGCGCGAACGCCAGCCCGGCTACACCGCCGGCTATCAGATGGCCGCGCAGCTCCTGCTGGAGCGGGGCGAAATGGCTGCAGCGCGGGAACGCCTGCAGCAGGGCATCGCCTGCGCGCAGGCAGAGAAAAATGCCCGGGCCATGCGCGAGATGCAGGGCATGCTGGAGGAAGTGGAAGGGTACGCGGAATGATTGTCTCCACCCGTCCAGTGACAGGCGCTCTATGAGAATCCCCCTATTTCCGCTGGATGTCGTCCTGTTTCCGGGCGCCCTGCTTCCGCTGCACATCTTTGAAGAGCGTTACAGGGAGATGACAGCGGAGTGTCTGCGGCGGCAGGCCCCATTCGGCGTGGTGCGCGCCGCACACGATGGCATGTCGGTCGTGGGATGCACGGCGGAAATTCTCTCCGTACTCCGGCGCTATCCCGACGGACGGTCCGACATCCTGTGCCGCGGCGTCGAACGCTTCGAGATTGAATCCCTGCATGACAGCCGGAGTTTTCTGGAGGCCGAGGTGGATCTGCTGCCGGATGAGGGGCCGGAGGCAAGCCGTGAGGCCCGCAAACAGTGTGCGGCGCTTCACCTTGAGATGGTCGCGTTGAGCGAAGAGGAATCAGCAGATTTTGTTCCCGGTCTTGATCTGAATCATCCTGTTGCCTATCTGTTCGCCGCGTCGCTGCCCGTCGGTACGGATTTTCGGCAGGAGCTGCTGCATCAGCGGTCCGACGCGGAGCGCACCCGGATGCTGATCGATTTCTATAACGCGATTCTTCCCAAGTTGCGCCTGGGCGCTGCCGGCCGCCTGAATTTACGCAACACTCACGTTATGTAGTCCGGCACGCCGGTTCGCGCATCGTATTATCCATCCAGTCCACAGAAAGCACGCTTCGGCCAAGGAGGACTTTTAATGCCGAAACCAACTCAGCTCCCTGCAACCCTTGGTGAACTGCGCGCCGACGCGCGCTTTGGCCCGAAAACCCTGGCTCACCGCTCGGTGAAAGATGAAATGCGGGCCAATCTGGTCGCCCGCCTGCGCGCCCGCCAGGAGCTGTTCGCCGGCATCGTCGGCTATGACGACACGGTGATTCCGCAGATCGTCAACGCGGTGCTTTCGCGCCACAACTTCATCCTGCTGGGCCTGCGCGGCCAGGCGAAGAGCCGCATTCTGCGGGCGCTGACCACACTGCTGGACGAGCAGGTGCCCTGCATCGCGGGCTGCGAGATTCGCGACAACCCCTATGCGCCGCTCTGCCGCGGTTGCCGAGAGCGCCTGTCCCGGGACGGCGATGCGGTGCCCATCGCCTGGCTCACGCGCGACGAGCGCTACGTGGAAAAACTGGCCACGCCGGACGTAACCGTGGCCGACCTCATCGGCGATCTTGACCCCATCAAAGCCGCCCGCTCTGGCGAGCAGCTATCGAACGATCTGAATATCCACTTTGGCCTGCTGCCCCGCGCCAACCGCGGAATTTTCGCACTAAATGAACTGCCTGATCTGGCAGGAAAAATTCAGGTCGCGCTCTTCAACATCATGCAGGAGGGCGACGTGCAGATTAAGGGCTACCCTGTGCGGCTGGCGCTCGACGTGGCCATGGTCTTCAGCGCCAACCCGGAAGACTACACCGCGCGCGGCAAGATCGTGACTCCGCTCAAAGACCGCATCGGCTCGGAGATTCGCACACACTACCCGCTGACCGTGGCTGAGGGCATCGCTATCACTGAGCAGGAGGCATGGACCGACCGCGGGCTGCTGCAGACGGAGATCCCGGCCTATATCCGGGCCGTGGTGGAGCAGATTGCCTTTCGCGCCCGTGAGGAAAAGAAGGTGGACCGGCGCAGTGGCGTCAGTCAGCGGCTGCCGATCAGCACCATGGAGCTGGTCCTGTCGAATGCAGAACGCCGCGCCCTGAGCCACGGTGAGACGCTGGCCGTTCCCCGCATCGGCGATCTGTACAACGCCGTGCCCGGCATCACCGGCAAGATTGAGCTGGAGTACGAAGGCGAACTGCGCGGCTCAGAGACCGTCATCCGCGAGCTGATGCGGCAGGCAGTCGCCCAGGTGTTCGACGAAGTGCTGCCCGACGTGAAGACGCAGCAGATCGAGCAATGGTTCAACCTCGGCGGCTCCATTCGGCTGGATGATGCACTGCCGGCCGCGGCGGCGGTCGAAGAGCTGAAGCAGATTCAGGGATTGCTGGAAAAACTGAAACCGCTGGGCATCACCGAGCGCGACGCGCCGGAGCGCATCGTCTCTGCCGCGGAATTTCTTCTGGAAGGCATGGTGGCGCATCGCCGCATCAGCCGCAATGAGGAGCGCGCTTTTACGGCGCAGGAGAAACCCGCGCGCCCAGAGCGGAACGCGGAACGCCGCATGGAGCGCGAAGACCCGGACGAGTGGCCGCCGCGCCGAACGCGCAAGATGTACAACTAGGGGTGCGCTGGCAAGGACAGGCAAAAGCGGATTCCCTGCGGGAATGACAACAAGAAATGCAGCCGCAAAGGCAACAGCCAGCAACCAGCAGTCAATGGCAGCGCGCCGGGCGAGGAGCACATGAAACGCACGCGCTACACCAAGTTCAACGGCGACCTGGCCGACGATCTCGACCTTGAAAGCCTGATGCAGGCCTTGTCGGATCGCCTGCTCGACTCCGGGTTCCGCTCCCCGTGGGACCGATTTGAGGAGATGGACCCTGAACAAACACTCGAAGCGCTGCGCGAAGCTTTGCGCGATGCGCTGGAGTCCGGCGACCTGTTCGATGAAGCGACGCAGCAGCAGTTGGCTGAGATGGCCGAGCAGGGCCAGATGGACGAACTGCTGGACCGCCTGATGCAGCGCCTGGAACGTGAGAACTATATCTCCATCGACGCGCCTCCACCGAGCCAGCCGGCAGATACTCCGGGACAGGCGGGACCGGCCCTGGAGGCGCGCTTTGAAGTGACCGACAAGGGTCTCGACTTCCTCGGCTATCGCGCGCTCAAAGATCTGCTGGGTTCGCTCGGCCGGGCGTCCTTTGGACGGCATGACACGCGCGATACAGCGACCGGCGTCGAGACCAGCGGCAGCTCCCGCCAGTACACATTCGGCGACACGCTGAACCTGGACGCGGCGGCGACGCTCGGCTCCGCCATTGCGCGCGAAGGACTCAGCATGCCGCTGAATCTTGAATACAGCGACCTTTTCGTGCATGAGTGCGAGTATCAGAGCTCCTGCGCTACGGTCGTGCTGCTGGACTGCTCCCATTCGATGATCCTCTACGGCGAGGACCGCTTTACGCCCGCCAAGCGCGTGGCCATGGCGCTCGCGCATCTGATCCGCACCCAGTTCCCTGGCGACACGCTCGGGCTGGCGCTGTTTCACGATTCTGCGGAAGAAATACCGCTCGGCCGTCTGGCGCGGGTGCAGGTCGGCCCGTACTACACAAACACACGCGAAGGCCTGCGGCTGGCGCAGCGCATGCTGGCCCGCGAACGCAAAGACATGAAGCAGATTGTGATGATCACCGACGGCAAACCCTCGGCGCTCACGCTGCCCGATGGCCGCATTTACAAAAATGCATTCGGGCTGGATCCGCTGGTGGTTGCAGAGACCCTGGAAGAGGTGGCGCGCTGCAAACGGTCGAACATCATGATCAACACCTTCATGCTGGCATCGGATCCCGGCCTGGTCGCGTTTGTGCAGCGCGTCTCGGCCATGTGCCGCGGCAAGGCCTACTTCACCACGCCGGAGACGCTGGGCCAGTACCTGCTGATGGATTTTCTCTCGCGGCGCATGAAGACGATTCACTAGACTTGCGGCTGGTTGCTGCGGTCCGGCAGGAACGCACCGGATTCCCGGCGCTCACGATTCGCTGGGGCTTTGCAACTGCTGCCGCAGATTGCCGGCCAGGTGCAGTACCCGGGTCATGCGGGCCGTGGCCGCGGCCGGCAGCCCCGGTTCCCGCAGCGCCAGCTCAGCCTCCAGCAGCAGACACGTCAGCGCCGTGTTGATCTCTCCCTCCAGTACCCGCGTGGCCGCCCGCATGGCCAGGGAAACTTCCCGCTCCCGCCGCTGCATCGCGCTTCGCACTTCCCGCAGGACGCGATTGCATCCTGAGATAGCAAAGTTGACCTGCGCGGGAATGGCCAGGCCCGCCTGCTGCCACAGCACCTCGGCCCCCGCCGGGTCAGACTCGGCCATGCCTTCATCGAGGACAACCACGGCGAACTCCCGCCGCCGCAGCGCGCTCAGGGCCTGCCGGCGGCCCGCTGCCAGTTCCACGGCCAGACCAAGCTGGCCGGTCAGCAGCGTCGCGCAGCTCTCTGCCAGGCTGCCTGCCGTCACCAGCAATACCGCGCCGGCCAGCGCCGCGCGGCGCGCCTTACCCACTGCAGCGGTCCGCCCCGCCGCCGGCACGGCATCCGAGGTTTCATGCGCCATCGAATTCCGCCGTCTCTGAAATTCCGTATTCCTTTAACTTGCGGTAGAGCGTCGTCTTGCCGATACCCAGCAGCCGCGCCGCCGTCAATTTGTCGCCGTGCAGATTGCGCAGCGTCGTCAGAATCGCCTGCTTCTCCAGTTCGGCGATGGTGAGAATCTCCGCCGCCGGCTCAGCCACCGGCTGCGGCCCGGCATGGGAGGTCCGCTGCGACTGCAGACGATGTTCCTGCAGTTGACTGGTCAGATCGCCCATATGCAGAATCGGTCCGGAAGAGAGCGTGCACGCGCGCTCGATGGTATTTTCGAGTTCGCGCACATTACCCGGCCAGTCATAGCTCGCCAGCACGCGCAGCACATCGTCGCTAAGGGTGTGCAGCACCCCGGTCTCGCGGCGGCGGCGTTCCAGAAAGTGCGCCGCCAGTAATGGAATGTCCTGGGCGCGCTCCCGCAGCGACGGCAGCTTGACGTTGACCACGTTCAGACGGAAGTACAAGTCTTTGCGGAAGCGGCCCTGCTCGACCATTGCATTCAAGTCGCGGTGAGTCGCTGCCAGAACGCGGGCGCGGATCGGCACCCGCTGGGTCGATCCGACCGGCCGAATCTCCTTTTCCTGCAGCGCCCGCAGAACCTTTGCCTGCAGATCGAGCGGCAGCTCGCCGACTTCATCCAGAAAGACCGTTCCCGCCCCGGCCGTCGCCAGAAGTCCTTCCTTGGAGCGGTTCGCCCCCGGAAATGCCCCTTTCACGTAGCCGAACAGCTCGCCCTCAATCAGCGAAGGCACCAGCGAGCCACAGTCGATGGGGATGAACGGATGACTCGCGTTGGGT
Source organism: Acidobacteriota bacterium (assembly GCA_021782675.1). Taxonomy (GTDB): domain Bacteria; phylum Acidobacteriota; class Terriglobia; order Terriglobales; family Acidobacteriaceae; genus JAKAUB01. The sequence continues at coordinate 96 of JAJXUS010000171.1, read as the reverse complement.
CCGTTGTAGTGGATGGTCCGCGCGACGATCTCTTTGCCGGTGCCGCTTTCACCCAGAATCAGCACCGGATGCGTCGTGTGCGCCACCTTGGCGAGG
>JAJXUS010000170.1 GCA_021782675.1 Acidobacteriota bacterium | reverse complement strand
TATCACAATGGCACACTGGACGCATTGCTGATGGACGCCGCCTCCGCCACCTCACAGGAGCAGCGCCGCAAGGATTACGCGCGGGTGCAGCAGATTGTCGCCCGGGAACTGCCGGCCATTCCGCTTTGGTATCTGGACTCGGTAACGGTCTACAACCGCCGCCTCAGCGGGATACAGGCGTCGCCGTCGGGGAACTACTACTCTCTGGAAACAGCGGCGCTGCGCTCCGCCCGCTAGAAAATCCGCCGGACGACGCGCCACTCAGGTGCATTGCCAGCAGCATTGCGGGAATAAGAAACACCGTTGAATTCAGCACCCACATCAGAACGCCCGCCGCCACCTGGTCCGCCAGCGGGGAGATGCCGAACTGATTCGGCAGATGGATGTAGAACGCATAAATGGGGCGCCCGCAAAAGGCGAGGAATGCGGAGAGCGCTGTGTTCACGACATCTGCGGAGAGCAGGAATAGCAGCGCGATCCACCCGTTGACGCGCTGCCGTCCCGGCCACGGATGAAGAATGATGTTCCAGAACAGAAGCGCCGTCAGCAGAAAACAGAGATGCTCGGCGTCGTGAATCCATTCGTGGTTGAGCGCCAGATCGTACGCTGCTGGAACATGCCACGCCAGAAAGAGACCGTTGAAGGATATCCAAGCAAACGCCGGTCCGGTGACGACATGCGCCAGGCGGCGCAGCCAGCCAAGCCGTAGAAGAGAGCCGATGGGATGGACGATCGTCCAGTGCGGAAGCCCGCGCAGCAGCGGCGCCACCGGCGCTCCCAACAGAACGAGCGGCGGTACTACCGACATCAGTAGAAAGTGCTGCACCATATGGGCGCTGAGCAGACGGTCCGCGAAGCCATCGAGCGGCGAGGCGATAGCGAGCCAGAGAGTTGCCATCCCAAGGAGAAACCAGGCCAGGCGCGAGCCGGTGAAATACGCGGCCCGGGTGCGCCGCAGCGCCCGCCAGCCGCGCACGTAGATGGCCGCGACCACCAGATCAATGACGGTCAATCCCGGCGGAAGCGTCCACTCCGCCAGGATGCGCTGCGCTTCGGTCTGCATGGCGCTATTTTGCCGTGTCCTGCGACTTATCCCGCGGGGGTGAGACGCCATGGGCCAGCAGCCGGTTGGCGTCGTTCTGCGCCTGCGGCTGGTAGCCCTTCATTGTTGACAGGAACTTCACCAGCGCCGTCGTCTGCGAAGGGCTCAGCGAATTGCCGTAAGCCGGCATATTCCCGCTGCCTTGCAGCACCTGGCGGATAAGCTGGCTCTCCGTCATGCGCGTGGCGACGCCGTCCAGGTCCGGACCGCGCTGCCCACCCAGCCCGCCAAGCGCATGGCAGTTGCGGCATTGCATGTTCTGGAAGACGAGCGCGCCCTGCCGTTCGAGGGGTGTTCGACCCTTCAGGTACTGCGGCTGTACCGGATCGGCGCTCCAGCCATTCATGTCCGGGCTCCAGGGTGCGGTAGCGCCCAGGCGCGTGAAGATGCCAATCGAAACAGCGACGACCATCAGCATCAGTACAGCAATTGGCCGCCGCGACCAGTGCTTTTCGCCTTCCCCGGCGTAGAGCGGCAGCGCCAGCATCACCAGAATTGCGACCACCGGCGCGATCAGAATCAGCGGCGTTTCCAGTTTCGGTGGCAGCAGAGCGAACAGCGCGAAGATCCACAGGAACGGCACATCCGGCTTCGGCGCCGTCTGGATGATGGTTGGATCCGGCGGGCCTGTGGGGCCGATCGGGCCAAAAATCAGCGCGCAGGCGATGATGGCCAGCATAATCGCGGCGGCGAACGTTGCATCTTTCCATGCAGCATCGGGAACGAAAGGAACGCCGTCCTTATGAATCTGCGCTTCATATTCGCGAACGTAGGTGCTCTTGCGCACCAGCCGTCCTGGCATCGGCCACTCGTTGATGCCGAGCCGCAGCACCATCCACACGTGCAGCCCGACCAGTCCGATCAGAATTCCCGGAATGACAAAGACGTGCAGCGCAAAGAAGCGCGATACGGTCGTCGCTCCTATATCCGGCCCACCCAGCACCAGATGCACCAGCCATCCACCGATAATCGGCACGCGCCCCATGATGGACGCGCCAATGCCGAGGCCCCAATAGGCGTCCTGATCGAACCGCAGCACCTGCCCGGTGAAGGCCATGCCCAGCGTCATCAGCAGCAGAAAGACGCCGATGATCCAGGTCAGCTCTCGCGGATATTTGTAAGCGCCGAACATGAAAACCTGCGACATGTGAATCAGCACAATGGCGATCATGAAGTCTGATCCCCATCCGTGCATGGCGCGCAGGAACCAGCCCAGGGTCAGCCCATGGTTGAGAAAATTCAGACTGTTCCACGCGTCGCGGGCGGTGGGCGTGTAGACCAGCGCTAGCAGAATGCCCGTCATCACCTGCAGCACCAGAATGACGGTGGCCGCGCTGCCGAAGACATACCACCAGCTCGCGCTGCTCGCCGGAATCGGGTGTTCGGCCGCTTCTGTGATTGGCTTGGCCAGGCCCAGCCGCCGGTCGAACCAGCGGTAAAGGTTGTACGCTTTGTCCTTTATCCCAGACATGGCGAGTTCCCCGGGCGGCGCAGCCGCGCCGCAGTCGACAGTGTTGGCAGTTCGCCGGCCCAGATCATCAGTTGGTCGCCGACGATCTTGTAGCGGTATTCATACAGCCCGCGCGGCGGAGGCCCTGCGGCCACGGAACCATCCTGGTAGTAGACGCCGCCGTGGCAGGGACAGAGAAAGAGTTTGGATTGTGGAAACCAGTGCACCGGACAATCCATGTGCGCGCAATTGATCGCGAATACCTGGAAGCGTTTGCCGTCAATGTTGCGCACCCAGCACGGCAGGTTGCGGGTCTGCCCGTCGGCCGGCGTGCCATTGGGATCGCGAAACTGCGCCAGCCGGGTTTGGCCGGGCGGAAACTGCTGCAGATTTCCCGTCGGCACCCAGAAGTTTTCGCCGTTTTGTTTGCGGAAGACGGGCCCCAGCACATATCCGAGTACAGGCACCGCCAGCACCGCGCCCACAGCCCCGTTTACCAGCAGGGCAACCTTGAAGAGAAATTTGCGCCGCGTATGCTGGCTCGGCTGTTTCAGCGCCTCTGGTAATACCTTCTCTAACGGGTTCTCCATCTTTACTCCCCCGGCTTATCCGGATGGTTGGGTGTGGCGGCGAATGGCTGGCCTGGATTTGCCACGCGATGCGATGCCAGCCACGCGACCACGTCGGTGACGTCGGCATCGGTCATCGGCTTGCCCGCCACGTCGTCTTTCCAATCGGGCATTCCCTCACCCGGCATTCCGGCAACAATAATGGAGCGCATGCCCTGCTTACTGATGAGCGAAAGGTAGGTGGGGTTAAGGATGGAACCGGTCACACCAGCAGCCGGGTTTCCACCACCCTCGGCGCCGTGGCAGCGCGCACAGTACTGCGTAAACACGGCCTGGCCGTGCGCAACATTGCCAGAGTTCGGCTGCGCATAGGCGGGCGCTCCGGCGCTGCTTCCCGGCTTTGCCCAGTGCGACTGCATTCCGTTCACAATGGCTTCCACCTGCGCGCCCGTTAACAGGCCGCCACTGCCGGCAGCAAAACCCGGCATCTGGTAGCCGGCCACGCCGTTCTCAACCACCGTCAGAATATGCTGCTTGCCCGCCCAGTCGAGATACACAGGATTATTGAGCGGAATGGCTGCGCCGCCCTGCCCGTGGTCGCCATGACACGCCGAGCAGTTGTTCTTGTATAGAATGGCAAACCCCATCGTCTGATCCGGACGCAAAGTCTCTGGCCGGAAGCCCGGTTTGCCCGGCAGATTGGTGCAACCTGCGAACAGAAGACAAGCCAACGACAGGGGCAGAAGAGCAAAGCGCCACCTCATTTGCGTTTTGCCTCCCCGGTGCGGTACTGCTCTTCTTCGGCTTGCGACACCAGGCCGGCGCGCACTGCAAACGGTAGCGACTGATATTGTCGCGTCCTCACCCGCACATGCAGGTTCACGACAAATCCAGCCACCAGACCAAATGCCATCTGCGAAACAATGAACCAGAGCCAGTCGATGCGCCGGTTGAGCTGAGGCGCAACCGCCTCGAGCGTCGCGTACAGCAGGCCAGTCCAGAACACCGGAGCCAGAAAACCAGCGGTAAGGATCGGCTTGCGCGGGAACATGGGCAGAATCGCTCCGTAGAGCAGACCGACCAGCACGGAGACCAGCAGATGCACCAGGCCGGCAACCAGCAGACCTTCCATGTGAAATGCAGCCAGGAAATGCGTGCTGCGCTGCGCCCAGCCAGGAATGGCGACCGCTGCCAGCAGATTCGCCGCGTACCAAAGACTGTGATAGCGAACCAGTCCGTAGAGCGTTGCAGGCGCAATCATGGCTGCGCCGCCCGCCAGTCCGCCCTGTACGCCCGCTCCCAGCGTGTACCGCTCTACCGGCAGAATCTGCCGGTGCTGCGTGGTGATGGGCAAGCGCGCCACGCTGCTCCGCGTGCTCTCAATCGACACTACGGCAGTTGTCACCTTTACGGCACGATGGTGCTCATGCGGCAACACTTCGCGAAACCACCCAACCGCAGACGCGACAAAAAGCACGACGCCCAGCGTCGTCACTACCATCGACGTCACCAGCCCGGCAAAGATGAGCGTTGCTCCCAGGGCAAAGGCAATGGGATATGCGGTAGGCGCAGGCAATTGGATGGAATGACTGCTTGCGGGTTCTCGGTGTGATTCGGTGCTCATGATCTCTTCTTGCCTCTCACCGGCCAAACAGGTACACAACGCTGAAGACCACGACCCATACGCCGTCGACGAAATGCCAGTAGAGCGTCAAAATATGGTACTGGCGATGGTGCTCTTCGGTGACGCGGCCGAATAGAGCCAGCAGCGCAACAATGCTCAGCAGCAGCAGGCCCACGACGACGTGCGTCGCGTGCAGCCCGACAAGCGAATAAAACGTGGTGCCGAACAAATTGGTGCGCACCGTGAAGTGGTGCCGATAGATCAGGTCATACCACTCATGCCCGGTACCCATGAGAAAAATGATTCCGAGTAGGATCGTGGCCAGCAGCCAGCCCAGAAACCCTGCCTGGCTTCCTTTTCCCAGGGCGTTTGAAGACAGGTGCACCGTGATACTGCTCGACAGCAGACAGACGGTGATAAAGATGGGGAGCTTCAGCAGATCATGCGGCGTGGGCCCGGAAATGCTTTTGCCCATGTAAAAAATGTAGGCGACAACGAAGATCAGAAACATCGCGGACTCAGCCACGATCAGGCTCCACATTCCGACGACGCCGCGATCAGGCAGCTTCCACTGCTTCTCATCCTGCGGACTTGCAGTTAGCGGAACTGTGGTCATTTGTTTGCCATCTCGTTTTCTGTACCGAACTCGTACGGCCAATCCGGATCCTCGGGATGCTTGAGATCCCATAAAGGCCGCCGGCTGCGTACGCCCGGCTCATCCGCAAAGTTGTACTCCGGTGGCGGCGAGGTCGTCGCCCATTCCAGCGTCCATGCGTCCCAGGGGTCGTTGCCGGCCAGCTCCCCCGTAAAG
>JAJXUS010000169.1 GCA_021782675.1 Acidobacteriota bacterium | reverse complement strand
TGTTCAGGATCACCATCTTGGCCGCGCGCCGCGTCTTGCCGCCGGACTTGATCACACCGGCAAAGGCGTCAAACCCACGCATAAAGCTCAGCGGGCCGGAGGCCACGCCGCCGCCCGACAGATTCTCCATCGAGCCGCGGATCGGCGAAAGATTGGTTCCCGTGCCCGATCCCCACTTGAACAGCATGCCTTCGGTCTTCGCCAGCGTCAGAATGGAATCGAGTGAGTCTTCCACGGAGTTAATAAAGCACGCCGAGCACTGCGGATTCCGGTAGCCCGTTGCCGAAAACTCCACCGCGCAGGTGTGCGGATTCCAGTGCCAGTTTTGCGCGTCGGAGTTTGGCTCCAGCCGGTCGCAGCCCACGTTGAACCAAACCGGCGAGTTGAACGCCACCTTCTGGTGCAGCAGCATGTGCGTCAGCTCATCGAAAAATACCTCGCCGTCCTCGGCCGTGCGGAAATAGCCGCCTGCCATACCCCAGTCGCGAATCGTCTCCGCCACGCGGCCCACCAGCTGGCGCACGCCCGTCTCCCGCTCCGGCGTATTCAACTGCCCATGCAGATACTTGCTGGCGACAATGTTGGTGGCCGTCATGGACCAGTCCGCTGGCACCTCTACGTCCTTCTGCTCAAAGATCGTGTTGCCCTTGGCATCCACGATCGAAGCCGTCCGCTTCTCCCACTGCAGCTCGTCGTATGGCGAAACGCCGGGGCGGGTAAACACGCGCTCAAAGTGCAGGCCTGTGCGGGCGGCGGAACGGGACGGTGCAGCCGATGTTGTCTGGGCAGCGTCTGCGGTTCTGGTTTTCGTGGTCTCGGCCATCAAAATGTCTCCTTATTTCTCCAAAAGTTCGGTCGCCGGTTCTGCCCGGCGCGGTCGCGATCCTGCGGTTTCAAGCCATGCTTCCCGAAGCGGGAAACGCAGCCGCCAATGCGTTACGTGGGCGAAGTGCGCGGTCGTTCGAAGGAGGTCGCCAAACGGTCCGCAGGGTATCGCCGAAGTCGTGCTTTCGGTCCCGGGCGCCTCAGGAATGGGCTGGGTGTGCTCTGGGCCTGTAGTGGGAAAGTACCGCCATGCGTTGTGCCTGTCAAGCACTAACCACTACTAATTGTATTACCTTTGGAACTGGTTCACTGAAAAGGACTTGCAGCGCTCCACGCCCCAGCCCATATCCTCTTCAGTGTAGGATTCGCAATCTGCCTCCACAAGGCGCAGCGATGGTGCAATTTCTGAGGAAGAACTGTGCAAGTGTGGACAACCGGGACTGAAGGCGCGTCGGCAGGGACGGCTCTCCGGAAGCGGTCCATTTGAAACTGCCAGAGTGGGCATTGCACACAGCCCGGCAAGAAGACGCAGCACTGCCCGGCAGCCGCACGCAGCGCGGTGTGGTTGCCTCGATCCGACTCGCGGTGAAGATTTGCGGGTGCCTTGGGGGCTCCGCAGCTAGCGGACCCGGCGCACGGGCTTTTTCTGGCGCGGGCGGACAGCCTTTTCCGCCGCCGGGTCCGCAGCGCCCAGGCTCTGGCGCTCCATCCAGCTCTCGAGCAGCGACCGCTTGAAGCGCCAGCGGTTGCCCAGCTTAAAGGCAGGAATGAAGCCTTCCGACGCATACTTATACAGACTGTCCGCGCTGATTCCCAGGTACTCCGCAGCCTGGCGAATGTCCATCACCTCCCGCTCCGCGCCGGCGGCAAAGGGCCGCGCTGGCTCCGCACCAGTCATTGGATTCTGCGAACGGGGTAGAGCTGGCATGGCAAATCTCCTGGGGAGAGGGGATGATTGGGGGCTGTACCGCTACGGCCCCGGGACTTTGGTTATAAGGGGTACGGGACCGGATTTCAATCGTGTTTTTTCGGGTTCCCTGCGGCATTTTCAGGGTACGCCGTGGGGTAAACCTGAAAAATCTCTCAAAAAACAGGCAAACCGGGCCTGAAAAATTCCTCAGGCCCTCCCCGTTGGTTTCTCGATTCCCCGCCATTCCCAGAAAGGAACGCGAAGAGCCCGAGGGCCCTTCGCGTCGCTCACTCCCCTTATTTTTCTTTGCGTTCCCGCGCCTGCCCTACGCTTTCAGGTCCGGCTGCAGGCTCTTCGCCAGATCGAGAAGTTTGGGATCCACCGTCCGGTTCTTGGAGATGGCATCCGCCAGCGCGATGTCCGTGATCTCCGTACCGCGCAGCACGACCAGGCGGCCAAACCTATTCTGGTGCACCAGGTCGATCGCGCCGGCGCCGTAGCGCGTAGCCAGCATGCGGTCGTAGGCAGTGGGCGTACCGCCGCGCTGCGTGTGCCCCAGGTTGACGGAGCGCGTTTCGAAGCCGGTGCGCTTCTCGATCTCATCGGCAACGTACTGGCCGATGCCCGCCAGCCGCTCGTGGCCGAACTCGTCCAGCTTGCTGCCATGCGTCGCCTTGGCGTCGGAGGCCGGCATCTTCGCGCCCTCCGCGACCACGATGATGCTGAAGTTTTTGCCGCGCGCGCGACGGTCCTTGATTTGCGCAATCACAGCGTCCAGATCGATGGGAACCTCCGGCACCAGGATGGCGTCCGCCCCGCCCGCAACGCCGCTGTAGACAGCGATCCAGCCGGCGTCGCGGCCCATCACTTCGCATACGATGACGCGGCTGTGCGCCTCGGCCGTGGAGTGCAGGCGATCGACGGCCTCTGTCGCAATGCTGACCGCGGTGTCGAAGCCGAAACAGGCATCGGTTCCGTTCAGATCATTGTCGATCGTCTTCGGCACGCCGACGCACTTCACGCCTTTTTCGATCAGCGCATTGGCCACGCCCTGCGTGTCGTCGCCGCCGATGGTGATCAGCGCATCCAGCTTGTTCTGCTGAATGACCGAGATGCACTGCTCCAGCCCGCCCGGCTTTTTACGCACATTGGTGCGGGAGGTGCGCAGAATGGTGCCGCCGAGATGCAGGATGCCCGAGACGGACTCAATGGTGAGCGGCATGGTCTTGTTTTCGAGCACGCCGCGCCAGCCCTCAAGAAACCCGACAAACTCGTCGCCGTAGTGAAAAATTCCCTTACGTACTGCCGCCCGGATCACCGCATTCAACCCCGGGCAATCACCGCCGCCCGTCAACATTCCAACCCGCATGCGCTTTCTCTCCTTCAACAGAAAATTTATCTGCCCCTCATTTTAGCGGCAGCGACGACGCGGGCTGTGCGATGGAAAGCGCTGCGCGCCATCAGCGGTCAAGCTGGCGGCGGAAGAAGTCGGCCATGATCTGGTCGGCCTGGCGCGTTTCGGGCAAGCCGGGATGGTTCCAGAAGGCGTGCGGCAATCCATCGAAGACGACAAGCTGCGCATCGACCCCGCTGGCGAGAAAGGCGCGATGCAGATTGATGGTTCCGCTAAGCAGCATGTCACGCTCACTGCTGATAAAGAGCGAGGGCGGGAATCCGTGCAGGTCGGCAAAGATGGGCGAGCGGACCGGGTCTTTCGGGTTGACCGGCGGATGTGCCGCGGGTTTTGCTGCAGCGGCAGCGGGATGCGCGGGACGGCTGGACGGCATGCCGATGGGGCCGGAAAAACCGAAGAGGCCAAAGATCGACTGCGAATCGCCGCGGCGGGTGAAATCTCCCAGACCAGAAAAGATGCCGAGGCATGCAGGCAGCGGAAGGCCTAACTGACGCAGGCGAACGGCGACCTGCGGCGTGAGGATGGCGCCAGCGGAGGTGCCGTAGATGCAGATGTGACGCGGCTGATAGGTCTTGAGAAGCTCCCGGTAGACGGCGACAGCGTCATCCACCTGCGCGGGAAAGGGATGCTCCGGCAGCAGGCGATAGAGAACTGCTACGACGCGGGTCTGCGTGAGGTTGGCGATGGGAACGGTTTCCGTCAGCGAGCCGGAGTCCGAATCGAACCCGCCGCCATGCAGGTTCATCAGGACGCGGTCACGGTTGGCACTGGGCATTTGGAGCGGCGTGATGTTTTTGACAGGCACGCCGGCGATGACGGCCTGTGACACGTTGACGGGATAGAGGGCGCGGAAGCGTGCGCCGCGGTCGGCCTGCCAGACGTCCGTATTGTGGCGCCGCTGGGCGAGCGTCATGCTGCCAAGGTCCGGCGGCGTGCGAGCGAGAAACCTCTGCGCCTGCGGACTGATGGTGGTGGGAATGGGCACGACGCGCGTGATGTGAGCGGAGCCGTCAGGGCCAAGATAGCTGGAGTCCGTGGTGATGGGCGGCATGGGCTGGACCTTGGTGGACGGCGCAACCTGCGCCCGCAGGCGCGGCGCGGCCCAAAACCAGCACAACGAGGTGAGCACGGCCGTGAACGCCGAGCGAAGACAGGTCTTGAGCATGACAGGCATTTGTTTGTGCGCATCCTTGAGGAAGATTGTTCCAGCGCTACGAGTGTATGTGGACGGCGGTGCCAGGTGGTGGGAATTTATGCGGACGTGGGTTGAGGCCTGAAGCAATTGAAGTAACTGGTGTCGAGCATTCAATGGCCCGCAGCGCGAATTCCGCGTGAACAAAACCAATTCCACACTTACCGTGGCGGACGGATGGATGTTAATGCAGGTTAGACCACTGGTGAAAAATCTGTACTTTTCGACAGCGCTGCGCGACTTTTTCATGCATTCTGGGGTTTCCAGTCGCGGGCCATTCCCCATATCGGACAAAGGGCGGCGGCTCCACCAAACTGGATACCTGTAGGCAGGCGCGCTGGCTGAACGCAGTGGCGACGGTCCGGCCAAAGGTGCAGTGGCACCCACCGTCAAACGAGCCATTCTCAACGCAGGAGAGACCGTTTTTTATGCACAACGCATTCGCCACCGCATTCAAGGCCCCCACTTGTATCTCTGTCCTTCTGCTGCTTATGTTTTTGGGCCTGGCTGGTTGTGGCGGTCAGTCTCCGTCAACCTCGACGCCGCCTCCTGTTACTTCGACGGCAGTCAGCCCGCCGGAAATCTCTCCGACGGTTACTGCAATCTCCGGCAGCACACCTGTCTACATCACGGATGCTACGTCCGGCACAACGATAGTCTATACGCTGGATGGAAGCACTCCTTCTGCAACGCATGGAACGACATGTGCACCCAGCACCACCGTCCCGTGCTTCACACTGGTTGGGGCGGCCGTCGTCCATGCAATTGCTGAAGACTCCAGCGGAAATTTTTCTGCTGTCGCCACGCAGACCTACACGGCTCAAGCTTCCAGCAATGCCTGCGCTGGATGGAATCCGCAGAACATTTATACAGCCAGTGACTTTACCGCGTACCAGGCTACGATCACCAGCAATGGAGCAACACTCGGTGCGGATTGCAATGGCGGCGGCTATGTGAATTACCTCAATACCGGTTATGGAAGCTTCGGAAATCTGATCGCAGTGGCCTATGGGCGCGGATATCAGTCCGACATTCGGGACAGCCTTCACTCGAGCTTTTATAACCCAACCCAGGCAGGCATCCAGGATGGCCTCGGCACGCCGGTCACGCTGACCCTCAACAGTTCCCCCGAAGGCCCCGGCGGGCGCATCGACATTGCTCCTTACACGTTGCCACTGTTTCTCAATGGAGGCTTTTGCTTCTTTCCTCTCAGTTACTACTCTCCAAACCTGCAGGACCC
>JAJXUS010000168.1 GCA_021782675.1 Acidobacteriota bacterium | reverse complement strand
CTTGCTCTTGCCGTTCTTGCTGTCATCCCCGAAGGGGATCTGCTTCTCGCCTTTGCGTTTGCTCTTGCCCTTGCCCTTGCTCTTGCCGTTCTTGCTGTCATCCCCGAAGGGGATCTGCTTCTCGCCCTTGCGTTTGCTCTTGCTCTTGCCCTTGCCCTTGCCGCTCTTGCTGTCATCCCCGAAGGGGATCTGCTTCTCGCCTTTGCGTGGCTTTGAGCGAGGCGCAGACGCGCTCCACCTGCTGCTTCAGCGCTTCCGCTGAGTCCGAATTTTCAATCACGAAGTCGCAGAACGGGATCTTCTGCGCATCAGGAATCTGTGCAGCAATCCGCCGCCGGGCATCCTGCTCCAGCGCCGTGCGCTCTTCCCCAGCCAATACGCGCCCGCCACTCACCCGCGCGAGAAATCGCCCAATGCGCGTCTCCTCCGGCGCCGTCACCAGAATCAGCCGGTCGAACCGATCGCGGAACCCCGGCACGCTGCCTTCCTGCTCCGCCTCGAAGATCAGCGCGGACTCCACCACCACCAGCGCGTCAGGATCGGCGGCCGCGATCGCCGCCATGCGCCGCTGCTGCTCGGCAACCACTGCCGGATGCACAATCCGATTCAGCGCGCGGATGCGTCCCGTTGCAAATACATAGTGGGCCAGCGCCGCTCGGTCTAAGCCGCCATCCGGCACCGTGAGCGGTGGCGCGTCCGGCTCTCCGGCAAACGCTTCCAGAATCGCCGCATACACCGGCTGGCCCGGCTGCATCATCTCGCGGCCAATTGCGTCGGCGCTCAGCACGTAGGCGCCGCACGCAGCAAACAGCGCGGCGACGGTACTCTTGCCGCTGCCCAGCCCGCCGGTCAGTCCTACGCGCAACATTCGATTCCTGTCCTTGTTAGGCGACGGGCAGTCCGCGGCGCAGCCGGGCGGCGCGCACGGTGTTGGCCATCAACATCGCAATGGTCAGCGGACCCACGCCGCCAGGCACCGGCGTGTAATAGCTGGCCTTGGCAAACGCGTGCGGATCGATGTCGCCCATCAGTACTGAACCATTCTTCGCAAATGCCGCCTCGCGTTTTGGATCCCCGGCGAAAAATTGCGCAAACTGCTCCGGGCGGGTCACACGGTTCATCCCCACATCTATCAGCACCGCGCCATCCCGCACCATATCGGCGCGAATCATCCCTGGCCTGCCGATAGCAGCCACCAGGATGTCCGCCGTCCGGCACACCTCGCCAAGGTTCCGCGTGCGGCTATGACAGACCGTGACCGTGGCGTTCTCGCGCAACAGCAGCGCAGCCATCGGCTTGCCCACAATGTCGCTGCGCCCCACCACCACCGCGTTTGCCCCGGCCATCGCAATGCCGGAGCGGCGCAGTATCTCAATCACGCCCGCCGGCGTACACGGTGCCAGCGCCGGCGCGCCAATCTGCAGCCTACCCACATTCAGCGGATGAAAGCCATCCACATCTTTCTGGGGAGCGACAGCTTCCAGCAGTCGCCGCGCATCCACCTGCGGCGGCAGGGGCAACTGCACCAGAATGCCATCGATATCCTCCCGCGCATTCAGTCCATGCACAATCTCAAGCAGCCCCTCAGTCGGAATCGCCGGATCGGGCGTGATCTGCTCACTGGCAATCCCCAGCGCTGCGCTCGTCTTCACCTTATTGCGCACGTAGACCTGCGAGGCTGGATTGTCGCCCACCAGCACCACGGCCAGTCCAGGACGAATGCCCCGGGCAGCCAACACCTGAATGTCGGCGGCCACTTCCGCCTGAATCGCAGCGCCGATGCGCACACCGTCAAGAATTCTGGATGAGTTCTGGTCGCTCATGGTTCTTCCTCCATGGTACTGAATCGGCCCGTTCACCCGTTGGTACCCGGCCACGGATCACTAAAGTTTCTCGAAGTCTCCGATGCAACCGCCGACAAACAATCCGGGGATCAACGGCCCTCGTACAGTGGGCAGGTGGAATGTTTCCGCTGTGTCATAAAGGGATGGAATCTGTGAAACCTCACAGCAACAAATCCGTCCTATAGGGTGTCTCACTCAGTAGTGGGCTGCATCTCTACAAGAAGCATGGAAAGGAAAACACCGAATGGAATTTCGGAATCAGGTCGAAAAGTTTCCTGCCGTGGAGTTGCAGGAGCTTCGCGAAAATCTGCTGCAGAATGGCGTAGACAGCTGGCAGGCGGCGGACCTCATCAGCAGTTTTCTGGCTGGCCGCGGGTATGGCGTCTCCCGGCAGAGCGCGCGCGACGCCGTGGTGCGGTTTGACAAGACCGGGCACTCCATCGATTCGATGCAGCAGGAGCTGGAAAAACTGGCGCTCGTTATGTGACGCGGCCGCGCCACGGACCGCTCACACCCGCGCGGATGCGCGCGAAACCTCCTGGGTGAGCGAACCGCTGGACATAAACCGCTCCAGCGCCTTGGTCGCGCAGCTCTCCCCACAGACGTGAAACACACCCTCGTTCCGCGAGGCGCCCGCATCCCATGGCACCAGCGTAAAGTGCCGCGCCGGCTGCCCCTCTTCGAAACAAAGCACATCCCCCAGCGTCACCAGCCACCAGTGGTTGGTGGCCAGCTTGGTGGTACGACAGATATCGCAGCTGAACGACTCATCCCAGGCCACGGCGGGCACTCCTGCGCTTCGTTTTTTACCCGGCAGATTCGTCCTCTCGGGCACCTACCGGTATTACCCCGTATTTTAGACGGCGGACGCTCGCTCCCTGACTCAAGAAATCGAGCCAGGACTCCTGCGTGGACCAAGCCCGAGGAGAAAATCGAAAATTCTGCAAGGAGGAACAGGAAAACGATTGGTCGGGACGGGCAGATTTGAACTGCCGACCCCTCGCACCCCAAGCGAGTGCTCTACCAGGCTGAGCCACGTCCCGACGGTTGCGCTGTGAGACAGCGCGGGGTCTAGGTCAGTTTACACGGCGCGCGCGTCCTGCGCATGCCCGCCCGGCCGCTACTGCCGCTGGTACACCACCTGGCCGCCAAGCACCGTCAGCTCCACCCGCGTGTTGCGGATCTGTGCCGGGTCAATCGCCAGAATATCGTCCGACAGCACCACGAAGTCCGCCAGCTTTCCCGGCTGGATCGATCCCTTGGTCGTGTCTTCAAACTCCGCGTAGGCAGACCCCATCGTGTATGCGTGGATGGCCTCTTTCACCGTGATCTTCTGCGCCGGAATCCATCCGCCGGGATTTTTGCCATCCAGCGTACGCCGCGTGGCCGCAGCATAAATGCCCATCAGCGGCGACATGGGAGCCACCGGCCAGTCGCTGCCGAAGGCCAGCACCGCGCCGGAGTCCAGCAGCGACCGCCACGCATAACTCGTCTGCGCGCGCTTGGCGCCGATCACGTTTTCTGCCCACCGGCCATCGTCAATCGCGTGATACGGCTGCATGGACGCAATCACATGCAACTGCGCAAAGCGCGGAATGTCCGACGGCAGCAGATGCTGCGCATGCTCAATGCGCATGCGACGGTCGCGCGGCCCATCGGCCTGTTCCACGCGCTGATACATGTCCAGAATGGTGTGGTTGGCGCGGTCCCCAATCGCATGCGTAAACAACTGCAGGTGCGCGCGGTCGCCCCCCAGCATGTCCGCATACATTGCCGCCGGGTCCTGCAGCTCATCGCTGGCCAGGCCGCTGTTCTTCGGGTTATTCGCATACGGCTGCATCATCCACGCCGTGCCCGCGCCCAGCCCACCATCGGCAAAACTCTTTAACCCGCCAAAGTGCAGCGTCGTGCTGCCAAAGCTCGTCTCAATACCACGGTCCGCCAGTTGCTTCCAGTCCAGCAGGCGGATACTCGCCGAGATGCGCAGATGCAGTTGCCCCGAGCGCAGCAGCGCCTGATACACACGCAGATTCGGCGGCCCGGTAATGTCATGGGTTGACCCAGGAAGATCCTGCACGCTGGTCACGCCGTTGGCAAACGCATACTGCTGCGCGGCCAGCGTGGCCGCCGTAATCTGCGCCGGCGTCAGCGGCGGAATCACGCGTTCAATCAGGGCGGTGGCCGCATCCTTAAAAATGCCGGTCGGATTCCCCTGCGTGTCGCGGACAATCACTCCGCCTGGAATATCCTCCGTGGTGCGGTCCACCCCGGCCAGCTTCATCGCCAGCGCATTCGCCAGCAGCATGTGCCCATCCAGCCGCCACACGGCTACGGGATTGTTCGGCGTAACCGCGTCGATCAATTGGTGCGTCGGATAAGTCGGCGGATTCCAGGTCGTCTGGTCCCAGATGCCGGATTCGATCCAGGTGCCCTTCGGCTGCGTGCGGGCAAAGGCAGCAATGCGCTCGCGAAACTCCGCCGCGCTCTTGGCGCTCCGCAGATGCACGCCCGCCAGCGCCGCACCTCCCGCCACCAGATGCACATGCGCGTCATTAAAGCCAGGCAGCATGCGGCGACCCTGCAGATCGATCACTTTCGTCCCGAGCCCCGCCAGCTTCTGCATCGCCGCCGACGTGCCGACCGCAACAATCCTGTCCCCGGAAACAGCGACGGCTTCCGCTTCCGGCTGCGCAGGATTCTCCGTCCAGATTTTTCCGTGAACCAGAATCAGGCTGACGGCCGACTGCGCCCGCGTTACGCCGCCGCAGAGCAGGCAACAGAAAAGAAGCACCCAGCCGCGCATCCTACGCTGCGCCCGGCAGGCCCCGCGTCCGACGATCTTCTGCGCGGGCGCCTTCATTCCCCGCCGGCTACTGCGCCGGCGGAACATATTCCTTCGGCATCTCGACACCTTCGCCGAAAAAGTACCGCTGCATCTGCTCCACCAGAAACTCCTGCGCCTCGCGCGTCCAGGGCTGCAGCCGGTACTCGTTCAGCAGCATCTTCTGGTACTCCGCCCACTCGCCCCACGCCTGTCTGGAGACGTTTGCATAAATCTTCTGGCCAAGCTCCGTATCGAACGGCGGCTCGTCCAGGCCCTCCATCTCCTGCTTATGCCGAACACAGAAAACCGTGCGTGCCATACCACTCCCTCTTACCGCTGGGCCGACTGCGACGCGGCACCGCGGGTCTCTTCCAGATAGATTTTTGTGTAGTCCAGATAATTCTTCGCGTACTGCAGAATCATCTCGCGGTCGCCATCCGACAACTCGCGGCGCTGCTTGCCGGGCACCCCTGCCCACAGCGTGCGCGGCGGCACCACCGTGTGCTCCGGGATCACAGCTCCGGCCGCAATAATGGACCCTTCGCCAATGCGCGCGTCGTTCAGGATGCGCACACCCATCCCGATCAGGCACGCATCTCCAATCGTGCAACCATGCACCGTCACGTTGTGGCCGATCGTCACCCAGTCGCCAATCACAACCGGGTAGCGGTGACGCATGCCGTGCACCACGGAGCAGTCCTGAATGTTCGAGTTGGCGCCCACGCGGATCGAATGCACATCCCCACGCACCACCGCGTTCATCCAGATGCTGGAGTTTTCCCCGAGCACCACATCGCCAATCACCTGCGCCGACGCATCCACATAGCAACTGGCGGGAATGTGGGGCAGCTTTCCCTGATACGAGCGAATCACGCGCAAAATCCTCAAGGGTTATTCTACGTGGGTGTCCGCCCGGAC
>JAJXUS010000167.1 GCA_021782675.1 Acidobacteriota bacterium | reverse complement strand
CGGCGGTGTTGCGGTAGGGGCAGGCGAAGTGGGTGGAAGCTGTTGCCGGCAGTACAATCCAGGAGACGCGGAAGGGCGCAAGATTCCGCTCGCGCTCCGCGTCGTTCCAGTGCGAAAAGCCCTGGGTGGCCGTAGCCTGCTGCCACCAGCGCTCCGCCAGCGCGGGGTCGATCGCCGCAATTCCGCCATCCTTACTGCGGTCCGCCATCACGCCACGCTCAGTCATCGCGCGAAAGCCGACGGTATCCTCCTGGGGCAGGCCTTGATAATCGGGATCGACCGCAAAAAATGCGTCTGCGGGCGCATTCTTCCGAATCCACAGAAATGCCTGTTCCCACGGATTAGCGGGCTGCACCCAGGGCCATTCCACATGCCGCAGTGATGGATAGGCGTACTGTTGCGTGAGGAACATGGCCACCGCCGTCAGCCCGAGCGCGCCGGCCCCCATCCACCACCGCCTGCGATGGAAGGTAGCGTGTCCCAGACCTGCGCCCAGAAGGATAAAAAACAGCAGGTAAAGGATGTGGAAGATACGCAGCGGCTGCAGCCGCGCCAGCATGAAGGACGCATCCGTGCGGGTAAATGCCAGGGCGAAGCCGACGGCCACCAGGCCGGTGTAGAGCGAGGCCGCGGCGACACTTTGCAGCGCCGTACCGGAAAACTGTTTTCGCCTCCACACGATGAAGGAGGCGACAAACAGCGGTGGGATCAAGCCAAAGATTTCAAACCACGTCCACTGATTGAGAAAAAAATACGCTCGGCTGACAGCTGCGGTGCGATAGGCCAGGGGAACGCTGTGCCTGGCGTAACTATGAGCAGCGACCGCCCCAGCCGCAAACACGGCCGCCGCCGCCGCAGCCAGCCAACCCCAGCGGGTGTGCTGAACCAGCAGAAGCACGAGCAAAAAACCGGCGCCGCAGGCACCCATCAAAGGGTGCAGCGCAATGGCAAAAACAATGCAGAGTGCCGCGGCCAGACGGCGCCGTTCCAGCGCGAAAGCGACCGCAAGCAGTGTGGCGGGCGTCGAGTAAGAGCGCGCCGTCAAATACGCGTCGGTAAAGAAGATGGCCGTTCCTGCGACCGGCATGGTCAGCGCAGCCGTCATGGCAAGCAGCGCGCCCCAGCGCTCGCGCAAGCCGGAAAACAAGGACGTGGCGACCCGCCAACTGGCGTAGAGCGTGATCCCTACGGAGGCGATATACGCCAAAAACAGCGCCCATACGATGGGTATGTGTGTCAGCCGGACAGTGCTTCCCAGCAGGAACGCCAGAATCGAGTGATGCAGGTGCGGCAGGACAAACTCGGCATGATTTGCAAAGAGCGCGGGACGGCTGGCCATCTCCACGCCGGCAACATAGATGGCGGCGTCGTCGACAAAAGGGTGGTACCCGTGGAGCAGGAGCGCGGCCAGCGTAAGCGGCGGCAAAAAGCGGGAGGGGCGGGTTAAGAACTGACTGGCCGGAGATTTCTTCCGGTCCTGGGGGGATCGGCTGGGCAGAGCCTGAAGTTCCGGCTTTCGTGCAAGAGGGGCCTGAGTAACGGCGACTGGCAAACCGGCCTCCTGAGGCGGATATCTCTTTGGACGTTCTGCGCGAGCGGCCGGTAGCCAGCCAATTGCGGCCGTACAACAAACATCCTGATGAGTTGCGGCGAATTGCGTATCAGACTACTCCCGGCGCTGCCGTCGCGTCCATTCCGAAACGCAGAAGGAGGCTTGAAAGGATCAATGCCCGGCTGCTTCGGCCTCGCCCGGCGTGCCACTGGCCCGCATGGCGAGCACCTGCTGCGCGTGCTGCTGGAGCGCCGCCGCCTGCGGCAGCAAGGTGATGGCCTTGGCAATCATGGGATCCCACGCAGCGCGAACCTTCAGGCCCTCCTTCTGTCCGAACACAGAGGTGAAGAGCTCGCTCTTGATGCTCATATCGATCCAGTCGCGCGCGCCGGCAATGTCTTGCGGCGTCCAGGAGATCTGCTTGCTGGTCAGGTACGTCTCAAAATCATGAATCACCGCATCGTTCACCTGAAAGTCCTTGGTGACGGTGTGGTTCACCAGATAGTGGTTGGCAAAATTGAAGAAAGCAAACTGCTCGATCAGGATGTCTTCAAACCGATTGGAATGTGGCGTGTCAATTTTCACATCCGGCGTGATGCCGCCGCCACCGTACACGGTCCGGCCGGAGTCCGTGAGCTTCACCTCGCGGTTGGCATCGCTGCTGGGCCGGTCTGCGGGATTAAAGAAGTAGTCGTACATGGAGACGCCGGTGTAGTTGCGCTGGATCAGGCGGCCGCTCGGCGTGTAGTAGTGATAGGTGGTCAGCGCCAGCTCGGTATCCCCGGAGAGCGGGTACAGCGTCTGCACGAGTCCTTTGCCGAAGGTGGTTTCTCCCGCGATCAGTGCGCGATCATGATCCTGGAGCGCGCCACTGACGATCTCCGCAGCGGATGCGGTGCCGCGGTTGACCAGCACGACAATCGGATAGTTGTGGCCCTGGTCGCCATGAGGATCGCGATAGGTGATGGGCGGAAATGACCGGCCACGTTGCGAAACAATGATTTGACCCTTTTGCAGAAAGTCTCCGGCAATGGAGACGGCTTCGCTCAGCAGGCCGCCGGGATTGCCGCGCAGATCGATAACCAGGCCGCGCACCGGGCCGATTTTGGTGAGCGCCGCATCGAACTGCTTGCTGGTCTCTTCCTCGGCGAAATCCTTAATGTGCACATATCCGACTCCCGGCTGAATGTCATACGCCAGGTCGACGCTGTCGCGCGGAATCTCTGCGCGGACAAGGTGAAAAACGATCGGCTCGGCGTGGCCTTCACGGGCAATGGTCACCGTGACCGAGGTGCCCTTGTCACCCTTCAGCATATTGGCAACGTCCAGCGTCGTCGCCGGGCGCGTAGCCTTGCCATCGGGCCCGGGCCCGTTCACGGGCTTGCCATCGACAGCAATAATCACGTCGCCCGGCCGGATACCCGCCTTGTACGACGGCGTGCCTTCGAACGGATTGACCACTACGATCTTGTTGTTCTGCTGCATAATCTGCATGCCAACGCCGTAGTACTTACCGCTCTGCTCTTCGCGCTGCGCGGCGAACGCCTTGGGATCGTAAAAATTGGAGTGGGGATCGAGAACGTGGAGCATATCCGGAATGGCGCCATCGTAGATGGCGGTATCGATCCGGTCCTTGGTCATGGGCTCGGCGTAGTTCTGCTCGACCACGCTGTAGACACTGGTGAACTGCTTCAGGCTGTCGCGCAGGACGGACTCATTGCCGGCGGGGGCAGCACCCACGGAGCGGGCCAGAAAGGTTCCACCGGCTCCGCAGGCCGCGAGAAAAACGATAACGGTAATCAGAGAGCGGCGGCCACGCGGGGTCATCAGGCGGTTCTATCCTCCGGCGATTGCACGCCGGTTCCCACAGGGGACGGCGAAGGGTTGAACGCCGGCGGAATCTAGGGTCAGTGTAGCACCGGCGCGCCATGCCACTGCCGCATTGCCGGACGGCAACTCGTGCGCTTTCTGCCGGGTGGCGTTGAGGTTAGGCGCCGGGATGCGGTTAGAATGAAGGGAACGGAATCGAACCGAGCCTGCTGCTGTGCGCGGCTGTGCGGCGCTCCCCAAAACAGAGCGGTGAGCGGCGCGAGCCGGCGCGATTCCCATAAGGATATTGGGCAAATTTTGATGATGTTGAGAGCAGTTGCGCGTGTTTCGTTTCCGCTGGCCTTTGCGGCCCTTTGCACCGTGGCTGTGGCTCAGTCGACGCCCGCTGGAAGTACCCAACCCTCCGCACCCACGCTGGCTTCCAGCACCAGCCTGTCCGGAAGTTCCAATGCTTTGGCAAATCTCTACGGCACGCCTGTCGTGCAGATCATCGCGCGTGTCAACGACCGCGTGATTACAAACTCTGACCTGCAGCGGGCGGAGGCGCAACTGGCCGACGATTCCCGGCAGAATAACTGGACGCTGGAGCAATACAACAAGGCACAGAGAAACCTTCTGCGGGATTTGATCGATCAGCAGCTTCTGTTGTCCAAGGGCAAGCAACTCGGCATCACCGGCGATACGGAGCTGATCAAGAGGCTCGACGACATCCGCAAGCAGAACCATCTGGCGACGCTGGACGATCTGGAGAAGGCCGTCGAGCAGCAGGGCACGTCCTACGAAGATTTCAAGGCGAACATCCGCAACAACATCATTACCCAGGAAGTGGTGCGCGACGAGGTCGGAAGCCACATTCAGATTTCGCAGCCCGAGATTCGCCAGTACTATCAGGAACATTTGGACAGCTTCACGCAGCCTGAGTCGGTGCATCTGCGCGAGATTCTGATCCCGACGCCGGATAATCCGACTGACGCGCAGTTGAACGCTGCTGAAGCCAAAGCCAAAGAAGTGGAGAGCAAGCTGAAAGGCGGCACAAACTTCCAGGCGCTGGCTAAGCAGTTCTCCGGTGGCCCCACCGCGCAGGAAGGCGGCGATCTGGGTGACTTCAAGCGCGGTGCGCTCGCAAAGGTGCTGGAGGATCAGACATTCAACCTGCCTGTCGGCGGTTATACCGCGCCCATCCGCACGCGGCAGGGATACATCATCCTTCAGGTGACGCAGCACATTCCGGGCGGTACGCAGCCCATGCAGAAGGTGGAGCCAGAGATTGAGCAGGACATCTATCTGCAGAAGATTTCGCCGGCGGTGCGTCAGTATCTGACCCGTCTGCGCGAAGAGGCGTACATCGACATCCGGCCCGGATATACCGACTCAGCCGCCAGCGCGAAGGAAACCAAACCGACCTACGCTGCCTACACGCCGCCGCAGCCGAAGAAGAAAAAGAAGAAAAAGCGTTTTGAGCGTGGTTTGGTCGCGCACCAGCGCATGACAGAGCGGGGCAGGACGCCGGTGGCCGTGGCCGCGAGTGCAGCGCCGGCCGGAACTGCCGCCGTGGCCGCTGGAGCGGGCACCGCGGGTGCCGCGACCGCAACCACGGCGAACAGGTCCGCCGCTGCCGCCACGAAATCCTCCCACAGGCATTTCCTGCGGAAGACCCACCATGCGCACGCGCACAAACCCAAGCGGCAAAAACTCCGCTTCGGACAGGCGCCTCCAGAAGCTGTTTCGCAGGAGCAGGTAGCCACGGGTAGCTCGAGTGCGCCCGCCGCCCCGGCCGCGGCGCCCGAATCGCCGGACAATGCAGCGCTGCCGGCCTCCGCGCTCGCGCCGGATGTGCAGCCCCTGGGCCCGGATCTGGAGCATGCTCCCGTCGTCAACGTGCCGAAGCAAGGGAAGACCCGGCTCAGCGACCGCCTGCGCGACAAGCAGAAAGTTGAGCACCCGAAGCACACAAAACATGCGAAGCATCACGCCAAGACGGCTAAAAAGGCAAAGGCGAGCACTACTCCTTCCGCGCTGACTCCTGAAGAGCAGGCAAACCAGAAGGTGCAGTCCGCGCCGCTGGGTCTGGCGGGCAGCTCGACGCAGATAAAGAAAAAGAAGGCGAAACCGGCGCACACAGGCAAAACGCGGTTGAGCGATCAAAAGAAGGAGTCTGAGAAGGCGGCGCCGGCAGACTCCTCGAGTTCATTCGTCTCCACGCTTCCG
>JAJXUS010000166.1 GCA_021782675.1 Acidobacteriota bacterium | reverse complement strand
TGAAAACTTCACCGGCTTTGGCCTGTATGACCGCAAGGTGGTCGATCTGGTCAAGTCCTTCGGCGACCCGTACCCCTACTTCCGCGGCATGATCGCGGAGATTGGCCTGCCGCACAAGAAGATTTACTACGATCAGCCGGGCCGCAAGCGCGGCATCACCAAGAACAACTGGTACACGCTGTACGACTACGGCATGCTCGGCATCATTAACCACTCCAAGGTGCCGCTGCGCATGATGACCTTTGTCGGCTTCGGCGGCGCGCTGCTGTCGTTTTTAATCGCGCTCACCTACCTGGTGTATAAGCTGCTCTTCTGGCGGAGTTTTTCGGTCGGCATCGCGCCCGTGGTGATCGGCATGTTCTTCGTCAGCTCCATCCTGCTGGTGTTCATGGGCGTGATGGGGGAGTATGTCGGCGCCATCCATACCCAGATTCAAAAGCGCCCCTTCGCCGTGGAACGCGAGCGCGTCAATTTCGAGTACCCGCCGCAGGAGCCGCAGGCTGGCGAAGCGCCGACGCTTCGAGCGGATATCTAAGAATGATTGCACGTTCAAGTGAGGCAGCGATCGAGCAACAAGCAGTGGCAAAGGTTGCTGAACCTAAACACAAGCCAGAGCTGGATGGCATTCGAGGAATTGCCCTCCTGGCCGTGATGCTCTCGCATGGTGGCCCGTTCATTATGCTTGGAGGGACTCTGTCCCGGATCATTGTTTATTCAATGATCCCTGGATGGGCTGGCGTAGAGTTATTTTTTGTCCTATCCGGATTTTTGATCACCGGAATCTTGCTTCGTACCAAATCCGCGACAAATTACTTTTCCTCATTTTATGCCCGGCGCTTTCTCCGAATTTTTCCCATTTACTACGTAGCGCTTACGGTCGGACTGTTGGTGGCGGCGCACAATCCATGGTGGAATTCGATAATTCCACCGCTCATCAAGACTCGTATCGCCTATTATTTCTATCTCCAAAATATTCCATGGTTCTGGCCGAACCATCTCTTTATATCAGGGAATGCCTTTGGCCATTTCTGGAGTTTGGCTGTCGAAGAACAGTTCTATCTTATTTGGCCATTATTAATCTGGCTTTTGCCAGAAGGGGCCGTAATAACAATCTGTTTTCTTGGGCTCGCCGTAGCTCTTCCTCTCCGCTTTTACATCGTCCATTTATACGCTGAGGATTTCACGGCGATGGCCCTTACAACCAGCCGGATTGACGGCCTGCTCGTCGGGGTGTTACTTGCGATCTATTTCCGACGCGGGACATTTCGCATGCCCTGGGCTATTGCGATGTCCACTGTGGGCGCTTTAGTCATCGGCTACATAGCGGTGTTTCATCGCCATGAGCTCGTCGCCACATATTGGTACATGCCGACGATTGGTATTTCCGGATTCGCCTTCTTGTCAGGCGGCCTTCTGGCATTCTCTCAACTGCCCGTGTCCGGCCTTAACAGTTTCCTGAGCATGCGGTGGTTGCGAGTAATAGGAAAGTACAGTTATGGGATGTACATCTACCACATTCCAATTTATGCAGTTGTGAACCGAATCCTTGCATCCAGATTGCATGTCGTGCTCCCGTTGCCATTGCATCTGGGACTGCCATATGTAATCTTTCTCATCGCAATTACATTTTTATTCGCCAAGTTTAGCTTTGATTTCTTTGAGTCGCGCTTGCTGGGATTGAAGAGATACTTTGTGCCGGCCTTTGCACAATAAAAAGCCAGCGTGGATTTCCTGGCGCTACTTTGAGGCGCCGATTCTGCGGCTTAAGCAGTGGGAGTGGTACCGGAAGAAGACGCCGCCGCCCGCGCCTGATACGCCGCAAGCTGTGTAGCGCATTTCTCGTGCGCGTCCGCGCCCTGTTGCACGCTCTGGTACCAGTCCAGCGTCAGGTCGAGCGCCTGTTCCAGGTTAAGCGCGGGATGCCAGCCCAGCTCCTGCGCCGCTTTTGTCCAGTCCAGCTTCAGCATCTGCGCTTCATGCGGATGCGGCCCGGCGTCGATCTCCCATTGTGGCGCCGAGCCCCCATGCGCTGTCCAGCGCGCGGCCATATGCTCGACGATCCATTGCACCGGCCGTGCATCGGCGTAGTGGGGCCCGAAGTTCCACGCGCCGGAGAAGCGCGGGCCGTCGCGATGCAGCGCCTCGGCCAGCATCATGTAACCGCGCAGCGGCTCCAGCACATGCTGCCAGGGCCGCGTGGCCTGCGGGTTGCGGATGCGCAGCGTCTGGCCGGTGCCAAATGCACGAACA
This sequence comes from Acidobacteriota bacterium, assembly GCA_021782675.1. Classification (GTDB taxonomy): domain Bacteria; phylum Acidobacteriota; class Terriglobia; order Terriglobales; family Acidobacteriaceae; genus JAKAUB01. The sequence continues at coordinate 3,345 of JAJXUS010000166.1, read as the reverse complement.
ATGTCGGCGAGCAGGCGGTCCAGCGACCAGTCGCCCCCGCCAATCACGTTGCCGGCGCGCGCCGAGGCGACGGCCACGCGATGCTCGCCGAATTTCTCGACCGGGAAAAACGAGTTGCGGAAGGCGCTGGTGATCAGCTCCGCGCAGGCCTTGCTGTTGCTGTATGGGTCGTGTCCACCCAGCCGGTCGTTCTCGCGGTAGGGCCAGACCCACTCGCGGTTTTCATAGCACTTGTCGCTGGTGACGATGACGACCGCCCGCACGGACGGCGTGGATCGCACCGCCTGCAGCAGGGATGCGGTGCCCAGCGCGTTGACGGAGTAGGTGCCGACCGGGTCCGTGTAGGAGGGCCGCACCAGAGATTGCGCGGCCAGATGGAAGACAATTTCCGGCTGCTGCGCCTGGAGCGCCGCGGTCAGGCGGGGCAGATCGTTGATGTCGCCGAGCGTCGAGACCAAGCCGTCCGCAACCCGGGCTGCTTCGAACAGGTTCGGCTGCGTGTGCGGCGGCAGCGCGTAGCCCGCGGCCTGGGCGCCAAGCTGGCGCAGCCAGAGCGTCAGCCAGCTCCCCTTAAAACCGGTATGGCCGGTAAGGAAGACGCGCCGCTGCTGCCAGAAGCCGCTCACCAGACCTTCCACGGGGCCGCGTTGCGCGCCCACAGATCTTCCAGCAGATTGCGGTCGTGCAGCGTGTCCATGGGCTGCCAGAAGCTGCCGTGTTTGTAGGCCGACACCTGGCCTTCGCGGCTGAGGGTTTCGAGCGGCTCGCGCTCCCAGATGGTGGAGTCGCCCTGGATGTAGCTGCCGACCTTCGGCGAGAGCACAAAAAATCCGCCGCTCACCCAGCGGCCATCGCCGCGCGGCTTTTCTGAGAACGCGGTCACCTGCGCTTCCGGGTTGATCTCCAGCGCGCCAAACTTGCCGACGGCCTGCGTGGCCGTGACGGTGACCAGCGTCTGCCGCTGACGATGAAATTTAAGCAGCGCGCCCAGGTCAATGTCGGCCAGTCCGTCGCCGTAGGTAAAGCAGAACTCCGTCTCATGGGCAACGTGCGGCAGCACGCGCTTCAGCCGTCCGCCGGTCATGGTGGCGGCGCCGGTGTCGATCAGGGTCACGCGCCAGGGTTCGCAGTCGGCGCTCAGCATCTCCACCTTGTTCTGCTGCAGGTCAATGCGCACGTCGGCGGCATGCAGAAAGTAGTTGGCGAAAAATTCCTTGATCATGAAGCCCTTGTAGCCCAGGCAGATGATGAAGTCGTTGATCCCGAAGTGGGAGTAGATCTTCATGATGTGCCACAGGATGGGCCGCCCGCCAATCTCCACCATGGGCTTCGGCCGCGCGGATGTCTCCTCGGCCAGCCGGCTGCCCAGCCCACCGGCCAGGATGATGGCTTTCATCGGTTGCTCCGCTCAATGGGCCAGCGTGACTTCATAGAGATGATTGTCCTTGTAAGTTGACGGATAGTCGCCCAGAAACTTTAGCGTAGCTCCATCGGCGAGCAGCTTACGCAGCAGCCAGTCTTCGGGATAATTGTAGGTTCCAAACACGAGGAACTGCCGGTGCTTTTGGATGAAGGCTGGATACGGTTCGACGTGGCCCTGGATTGGGAACTTGCCGACCAGATTTGGCATGCCTTCAAAGATGGTTGCGTTGGCGTAATGGACCGCCGCCTGACCGTCTGTCAGGTAGTAAACACGCGAAAGGAACACCGATTTTTCACGGCTGTTCATTTCCAGGAATGTCAGGCCGCTGGCGTCGACGAACGGCAGATTCGGGAGCACCTCGGTGTAAGGCGTGGCGGAGATTCCAGTGAGCGCGGGCGTCGCCGGCGGTTGTGGAAACAAGCCTTGCAGGCGGCGCGCCACGCTGGCCGGCCGGACGACTCCGAACACTAGAAACAGGCTGCAGACCAGAGCGGCGCGGCTGCTGGTGTGCGTCCAGCGCGCGACCATGGCCGCTACCAGGATGGAGGCGCCGAAGATGCACGGCATTCCATAGCGGTCAAAATAGGCGCTGTGCGAATGCATAAACACCAGCGCGACCACCAGCGGCACGCAGCATAACCCGGCTGCAAAAATCATTTCTGGCAGAGAGAATCCGGGGCGCCCTTCACTACGGGATTGGGCATCGGCTGAGGGAATTGTTTCAAGCAGGCCAACAAGCATCAGGCCGCCGCAAAGCAGCGTCGCGATCGGACTCCAAAGATTGGAATACGCTTCAAAAAGCTGTTCGATCGAGGCCTGAAATTTTTCAGGGAATGCACCGGCGGAGTGATGGGCGACCGGCTGCAGATAGGTGACGCACGCGCTCAATGGAACAAGCAGGCAGACCCACAACAACCAATCGATGCGGCGGCGCAGCAGCGTGCGGATGAACTCAGTCAGCAGCAACGCGGCGTAGGCCACGGCGGCCAGCACATGGCTGAGCAGCATGCCGTAGGCGCTGAAGACGATGAGCAGCAGCGACGGCCAGCGTCCGCGGACGGGTTCTGCAATGGCGCGTTGCCAGCCCAGGGCGCACAGGCCCAGAAATCCCAGGACCAGCGCATAGGGCCGCGCCTGATAGGCGTAGGGGGCAAACCAGCTGCCAAGCAGCACCAGTGCGCCGAGCATGCCGTATAGCGGGCTGGTACGGCGGCGGATGAACTGGTACGTGCACAGCGTTGCAACGAAATATCCGACAAGCGAAGGCAACCGGACAGAGAACTGCGAGGGATGCAGAACGTGAAACGTAAGCCGCGCCAGGATGTAGTAAAGCGGGGGATTCAGGTCAATGGTGCGTATCCACAGCATCATGGTGCTGAAGCTGGGCGCCTGCGCAATGTACAGGGTGTAAAGCTCGTCATGCCAGAGCGGAAACATCCGCTCGGACTTGGCGACCCCGATGTAGAAGCTGAGCAGGAACAGGAAGAAAAGAGCCGGAGGCCGCTTGTCAAGAGAGGCTGCGATGGTATCCAGCCTCGTTCCGGCGCGCTGCCAAATCCGCCGCAGCACAAAGCCAGTGCGTGGTGCGGTCTCTGTTTGGCGCAATGTTTCAGCCATGCCGCGCCGGCGCGTGTTTGCGCGCAAAGGTATGGATGACGTCGGCGGTGTAGTCGAGCATCGCTTCGTTAAGGCCGGGGTACAGGCCGATCCAGAAGACGTGGTTCATCACATAATCCGTGTTCTTCAGGCCCCCCACGACGCGAAACTCCACTTCCTGATAGGCCGGCTGTCGCGTCAGGTTCCCGCCGAACAGCAGTCGCGTGGCGACGCGTTTTGTCTCCAGCTCACGCACCAGTTCGTCGCGGGTAAACGGAGCATCTTCGCGCACGCCGATGGGGAAGCCTGTTTCTAGTGTTCGGAGT
>JAJXUS010000165.1 GCA_021782675.1 Acidobacteriota bacterium | reverse complement strand
GCCTACCACTGAAAGGAAAAGGGTTGCCATTTGCGGCAGCCCATTTTTGTTTTTGGGGGGCGGTAATGGGAGATTTTGCAGGGACCCTCGCGGCCCAAGAGGCGATAAGCGAGACTACCGCTGCCTCTTTCGCGGGATTTCATCCATGACGTCGCGCTTGGCCTCGATGCGCGTGTGCGAATAACGCTCCGTCATCTTGGCCGGCATCCGTCCGGCGATCGCGTTCAGAGAGGAGTCCGGAAAGCCTGCTGCTGCCAATTCCGAAATCACTGTGGGACGAAGACCGTGGAGACGCACTTGACGCCGGCAATCTTGCGACAGGCGGTCCAAGCGTACTTTTTCCGTCCCATAGGGTTGGTTGGATCAAGGTCCCAGACCGCTACGGCACCATGGCGATGACCTTGTTCCCCATCGAGGCCGTAACGCGCGCAGGGTAAGACGGAATGCTCGGACGGCGCGTCAGGGAAACGCATCGCGGCTTGCTTTATGATGGGGCAGTGGCGAATTTCCCGCGGGCGTGGCGAAATGGCAGACGCAGCGGACTTAAGCAACTTGAGTGCCCATCGGGAAACCGACGGCGTAGAACTGCTCAAAGTCGGGGAAACCTGAAATGGCAATCCCGAGCCAATCCTGGAAGTGCTTCCGGGAAGGTGTAGAGACTAGACGGGCAGCACCTAAACCTCGTGTGGGGAATGGTGAAGGTATAGTCCAGACCACGAACCTGCCGTTGGCGGGGCGGCGAAAGCCGAAGTGGTATGAAAATCCGCAGGCCGCAAGGCCGTGAGGGTTCAATTCCCTCCGCCCGCACCACAGCCGCTTTCTAAGCGGGCCAGGATGGAACCGTCCTGGAATGTTTTTCAGCGCCCGGACCAGGGCCAGTCCGGCCCTCGCTCAGGACGGTGCTGTCACGCCTGTGCAGAGGAATGTATGCAGCGCTCCTTGTGCCCTGGCCACGTCCATGGGGTCATCGGGCAGACACAGACCCCCCATCAGGCGCGGATGAAGGACAAGACGGAAGACATCCTCGCCTGCAATCCCGTTCCCACTCCGGACTCACCTCGGCATCGGCTGGCATCGCGGGCACCAGAAGGTGACGCGCGCGTCCGGGCCTTGCAGGCGGCGCTCGATGCGCTCGCCGCAGCGGCGGCAGGGTTCACCGTAGCGACCATAGACCCAAAGGCTCGCAGCCGGATCGGAGTCGTGCGTGGTGCGGCGATGCAGACCGCGAAAGGTCACAATGCTGTCTTTTGAGTCCTCAACCAAGTTGGCTCGGATGAGCTTTTGCGCAGCGGCGATCAGCGATCCAATTTGTTTCTCATACAGCGCGGAGACCCTGCTGAATGGATGGATGCCGCAGACGAAGCAGACCTCAGACTTGAAGACATTTCCTACGCCCGCGAGTACCTCCTGGTGAAGCAGCACATCGGCGACTTCCTCCTGCGCGTGCGCCATCACGCGGTGTAAGCTCGCCTGCGCATCAAAGTCTGGACTGAGTACATCGAGCGCGGAAGATGGAATCCGGCGGTCCTGTGCCAGCGAGCGAGCGGTGTGGATCTGGACCACCGGTACACGAAAGCCCACCGCAACAAACTCCGCGGTCTTTATGAGAATCCGCATGTTGGCGCGCGGCTGCTGCCATCGCTCCCCATGACGATAAATATGCCAGCTCCCCTTCATCAGCATGTGCGTGGCCAGCGTGGCCCCTCCGGAAAAATGCATCAAAAGCCACTTGCCCCTTGACTCTACGCTTTCCACGCACTGGGTTGTGAGTGGCGTGTCGTCATGGAAGCGCGTGAGCAGCGGATATGTGGACTCAAAGCCGATGATGGCCTTGCCTGCCAATGCGCGTCCCAAGGCACGGGCGGTGCGAAAGATCGTATCGCCCTCGGGCATTACTGCAACTCCTCCGGCAGCGTTTCATGATGCACCATGGCAAGTGGAATGCGGCGCAGGTTCATGCCGAGCGGGCCGGCATAAAAGCCTGCATCCATAAGGAATCGGGCCATGGGATGCGCCGCCGCGGGCTGCCCATTGATCGTCGTAATCAGCATGCCCTGACGTCCGCTGCGGACCATGCGCTGCTGGCCGCATGCACACAGAAAGTGCGCGAGACCGGCGGCAACCTGTGAGCGCTCCGGCTCCTCGGGCGGCAAAAATACAAGCAGGTTTGGATTACCCCGGCGCATCCACGCAACCAGTTCGCCGTTGCGCAGGATCACCTCCGCATACGCCGCGCGTGTCAGCATGCGCGGCGCTGTCTCCGCATCGTCCTCCATTAAGGGAAGGTCTGGCCAGCGCAGGACTGATCCATAAGGATTGGCAGGATCTGCCGCCGACAGCTGGACGAACTCCGGCTTCTCTTCCGCAGGCTCCGAACGTAACTGGCGTAGCAGGTCCACTGCCGCGGGCAAGGCAAACTGTGCCGCACCCAACCCCGCCACAAAATAGCCGCGCCGGATGCGCCCGCTCTCTTCCAGTGCCTTCAGCACGTTGTATACGGCGCTGAATCCGCCCGGCACGTTCTCCGCTGCAACCGCCTCGCGCGTCAGCACGCCGTAGCGATTCAGCAATTGCAAGGCCAGCGCATGAGCAGCCTCGGTCGCCGAGGGCATCGTCGCGCTGCCATCCTGCGCGCGGCGGGGCAGCGCCGACCATCGACCCTGCGCATTCGGGGGCGTGGTACGCCGCGAACGAAAGACCGAGCCAGTCTGCAAGCGTCGCGGCGCACGCGCGTTCTCAGGCCGCGCAATGTAGGCCCGCAAAGCGTGGAGGGAATCGTTGGTTACCAGCCCGCGCCAGACCAGGGTCCACAACGCATCGATCGACTCGCCGGGATACCCGCCGCCCACGGCCTGGTGCAGCGGCTCAAAAAAGTTGGCGCCACCCGACTCCAGCATTGCCAGCAGCTTCTCTTCGCGTTCTGTCAGTGGCTCCGCCTGTACTCTTTGTTGTGCCAGCAGCGGCAACTTGTCTGCAAGGAAAAGCGCTATGCGGCCATCGTGCTCGCCCAGTGGTTCCACGCCAGCCCAAGCTGCCTCTCCCGCCGCAATCAGGGTGTCGAGTCCCGACGCTTCGTAGTCCGCCACACGGGCGGGTAGAATCGAAGACTCCAGCAGCGATGCCGGCAGCGGAGCACCCTGCAGGTTCTCAATCGCATCCAGCAGCGCATCCAGATGATGGGCATGCCCGGTGCGCCGCGGCGTGAGCACGCCTTGCCAGTGCGTTTGGAACCGCGCCAGCGTGTGCTGTTCCACCGGCTCGACTTCGCGCCGCAGCCTGGCTAGGGATTTGCGCCGAATCTGGCGCAGAATCTCCGCATCGCACCACTCGCGATGCAGCCCGCCGGGCCGAAATCCCCCCTCCAGAACACGTCCCTCATGCGCCAACAGGTGCAGAAATCTCTCCGTCGCGTCCTCATCCAGCGCAAAGCGCGCGGCCGCCTCCCGCAGAGTGAATGGCCCATGCGTCCGTGCATAGCGGCGCACAAGCTCCAGCACAGGCTGCGCCACCGGCTCCAGCAGTGCGGCGGGCAGACCGGGCGGCAGCGGAATCCCCAACCCATCGCGATAGCGTGCCGCGTCCTCGGCGGCAATCACGCGCCGCTCCCCCGCAATGCGCAGCTCCAGCAAACGACGTGAGCGGATAAGCCGGTCCACATGCTGGAGGAGATCCGGCGCAGCCATCCTCCGCGTCAGCTCTTCCCGGGTCAAGTCACCGAGCCGCAGGCAGATATCGTGAATGCCATCCGGAGTCCGCGCTCGATGCGACTCGGCCAGGCACTGGGCAGCCTCTTCCACCTCTGCGATGGCATCCGCGTCAAGCAGTTCGCGCAGGTCGGCTTCTCCCAGCAGCTCACGCAGCTGGTCCTGATCGATGGTGAGGGCTTGCGCGCGGCGCTCCGCCAGCGGCGCATCGCCGTCATAGAGAAAATTCGCCACATAGCTGAAGAGCAGCGACGAAGCAAAAGGCGACGGTTTCCGCGTCTCGACCACATGCACGCGAAGCCGCCGCTGCTCAATAGCGCGAAGGGTTTCAATCAGCGCGGGCATGTCAAACACATCGCGCAGGCACTCGCGATACGCCTCCAGCAGCAACGGAAACGACGGATAGCGCGAAGCCACACTGAGCAGGTCATACGAGCGCTTGCGAAGCTGCCACAACGGAGACCGCTGATCCGCCCGCCGCCTCGGCAGCAGCAGCGCTCGCCCGGCTGCCTCGCGAAAGCGTCCTGCAAACAATGCTGTCGAGCCAAGCTGCCGCAGCACAAGCTGCATGGCCTCCGCAGACTCCACAAGGATCCAGTCTGCGTCGGGTGGTTCCTCGGTGTCAGCAAAGCGGAGCACAAAACCGTCGTCGCCCCACAGCGTCTCCACCTCCGCCCCGCCCGCTGCGCGAATCCGCGCGCTCACCGCCATCGCCCACGGAATATGGATCCGGCTGCCAAATGGCGTCAACACGCAGACCCGCCAGTCGCCCAGCTCGTCGCGTACCCGCTCCACCACAATCGTCCGGTCGTCGGGAATCTGCCCGGTTGCAGCCTCCTGGTCGGCCAGAAACTGCAGCAGATTCTCCGCCGCACCGGGATCCAGGTCGTGCTCCGTCACAAGCCGGGTCAAAGCTGCCGGCTTCGGCAAGGCCCGCAGCTCCCGCACCATCGCGCCGATCCGCCGCCCAAACTCCAGCGGACGCCCCGGCCCGTCACCCTTCCAGAACGGCATCTTGCCCGGCTCACCGGGTGCCGGTACCACCAGCACACGGTCATGCGTAATGTCCTCAATTCGCCAGGTCGAGGCGCCCAAAATGAATGTCTCGTTGGGATGAGATTCGAAGACCATCTCCTCGTCCAGCTCGCCCACGCGCACGGATTTGCCTTCCGTGTGGGCCAGAAAGACGCCATAAAGTCCCCGGTCCGGAATCGTCCCCGCGTTCAGGATGGCCAGCCGCGCGGCCCCGTCCCGCGCCGTCACCACGTTCCGGATGCGATCCCAGGTTAGCCGCGGACGCAGCTCGGCAAACTCGTCTGAAGGGTAGCGCCCGCTCAACAGGTCCAGCAGCCCGTCGAAACTCGCCCGGCTCAGGCCGGCGAACGGCGCCGCCCGGCGCACCATATCGTAGAGAAAATCCACAGAGACTTCCGGCCGGTCCTCCGCAACCACGTCCCTGCGTGGCGAGGTGCCCTTCACTTTGGCGGGCGGCCTCGGCGTCACCGCGCCCGGCGGATGGGCCACAATGGCCACCAGCTGCTGTGCCAGTACGTCCAGGGCGTTGCGCGGGTAGCGCGTCGACTCGATGTGCCCCTCATGCATCGCTCTGGTTACGGCCGCGCACGCCACCAGATCGGCACGGTACTTGGGGAACAGGACGCCCTCGCTCACCGCGTCCACCGAGTGCCCCGCCCGGCCGATCCGCTGCATCCCGCTCGCCACCGACGGCGGCGCCTCGATCTGGATCACCAGGTCTACGGCGCCCATGTCGATCCCAAGTTCCAGGGTAGAGGTCGCGCAGAGCGCCTTGATCTGCCCGGCCTTCAGTTGCTCCTCGATCACGGACCGCTGGGCTGCGGCGAGCGATCCATGGTGTGCGCGGGCAATCGGCTCGCCCGCCAGT
>JAJXUS010000164.1 GCA_021782675.1 Acidobacteriota bacterium | reverse complement strand
TGAAGCGCACGTCTCCAACCTGCGCAAAAAGCTCGACGCAGCCGAATCCGATGCCGCGCCGGTGATTGAAACTCTGCGCGGACGCGGCTACCGCCTCGCTGCCGCCACCGAGTCCGGCCATGACGAGTAACCGCATGCGCTCCATCACCTGGCGTCTCATCGCCGCCGTGCTCGCAGCCGAATTCGCTGCTGCCGTGCTCGTCATCGTCCTCTCATGGGGCTACGAGCGCCACGCACACTTCCACGCATTTGACGTAATGCTCCACGGCCGCGCCGACAGCGTGCTCGGCGCCGTGCAGGATGCCGAGGACGCCGCAGATAACGTCATGCTCGACATGGCCGATCTCCATGTGCCGCCCAACGATCTCTACGAGGTCTACGACGAGCGTGGCCGCCTGCTTGGCCGCTCGCCCAACTGGCAGGGACTCGGCGAAGGCTTTTCGGCAACAGCAAAAGACGGCTTCATCCACAGGATGGTCAACGGCCAGCACTATCGCCTGCTGCGCGTGCACGGCTCCCGCATCATTGATCCGGGTGAGCCAGGCGGCGGCACGCTGCGCCATGTTGTGGTCCTTTACGGTGCGCCCACCGAGCACGTGTGGGACGCCATCTGGCACGCCGTCGCCGTCTACGCCGCCGGCAGCCTGCTGCTCCTCGTCGTCACCGGCCCGCTCGTGGCCTGGGTGCTCCATCGCGGCCTCGCGCCGCTGCGCGAACTCGCTGCACTCGCGGGCAATGTCTCCGCCAACGCATGGGAGTTCGAACCGCCGGAATCCGCGCGCACCACACGCGAGCTCGCCCCGCTTACCCACGCCCTCGAAAGCGTCCTGCAGCGCCTGGAGATGGCGTTCGTCCAGCAGCGCACCTTCGTCTCCGATGCGGCCCACGAGCTCAAGACCGCCGTCGCCGTCGTCAAGTCATCGCTGCAGTTGCTCGTCCTGCGCACGCGCACGCCGGCTGAATATCAGGACGGCATTGACCGATGCCTCGCAGATACCGGCCGCATTGAAGACCTCGTCGCCAAGATGCTGACACTCGCCCGCGTCGAAGGCGTTGCGCCAACTGCCGCCGCTCCCGCTTCCTGCGATGCCGTTCATTGTCTTGAAGAAACCATGCGCGAGATGGACACAGTCGCCGCTCTGCGCCAGGTGCGTGTCGACAAGACCGCGCCGGAACGCGCCAGCGTGCCGCTCACCGCGGAGGACTGCCAGCTCGTCGTTTCCAATCTGCTGCTGAACGCACTGCAGCACAGCCCCGCTGGCTCGCAGGTGCAGTTGAATCTGAGTGTCATGAACGATGCAGTCGAGCTGCGCGTAGCCGATCACGGGGAGGGCATCGATCCCGCGGCGCAACCGCGCGTCTTCGATCGCTTCTTCCGCGGCGATCCATCCCGCTCCCGCGCCACCGGCGGCGCAGGCCTGGGTCTCGCCATCTGCAAAGCGGTTGTTGAGAAAGCCGGCGGCAGCATCACGCTCGCCAGCACACCCGGTCAGGGAACCATCGTCACCGTGCGCCTGCCGCGCGCGTAGCGCCGCATGCAGTCAGCCCTTCGCGTCTTCAAACTCTTCGTGCCACGCCATCTGGATCGCTTCCAGCCGCGCCTCGTTCGACTTCGCCGGATCATCAGCAAAGCCGGCCAGCTCCGTCACATAGCGATGCAGATCTGTGAACCGCACGGTCAGCGGATCCATCTCCGGATATTTTTCCTGCAGTTGAATCCCAATCTCTTCGGCGTCGGTCCAGTGAATCTCGCGCGGCATCGCGTCTCTCCCCAATTCATCTCAGAATTCAAATGGAAAATCCGCCGCAGTTCCGAACCAGCGCGGCGGATTCTGTGCAGACTGCACTCGCTACTTCTGTTCCGCCAGCGTCAGCGGTTTGCCTTCCGACACGTAGTTGCGATTCCACTTCGGAATCTCCACCACGTAGTTGCCCGGCCCTGTAATCACCGCCTGGCATCCTAGTCGCGAATTCAATTGCTGGTCCGCCGCCATGTCCAGCCGGTCTAGTTCATCATCTTCCGCTTCGCTGATGCCCTTGTCGCCTTCTTTCACCCAGACGTGGCACGTCGTGCATGCGCACGATCCGCCGCACGCATGGTCCAGAAAGATTCCAAAATTCTCCGCCACATCCAGAAACGACATCGGCTTGCCGTGGTGGTCATACGGCATCGTCCCGTACTCAAACTCCACCGTCTTGCCTTCCGGCTCAAACGTCACCCGCACCAGCTTCTCCGGCGGAATATTCTTTGTCTTCGCTTCGCTCATAGCCCCGTTCTCTCTTTTTGCTCCGTTGCCGGCTTGTCTACTTGAACTCCGCGGGCGCCATCGGATGCGGCGCAGTCAACTCTTCGTCCAGGTCTTCGCCCGCCGCCTGCATTGTCTTGCCGCGAATCGCCTCGGTCACTGCCGCATCCATCATCAGCTCCGCCAGCCTGCGCGTCGCCTGGTCCAGAACCATAATTCCCTGGCGCAGCGCATTCAGGTCAGACCCAGCCTTCACTTTCGCCAGGTGCCGCTCCGCTGCATCAACCATTTTCTGCTCGTCGGATGTCAGCAGCGCCCATGCAGGATGCTGCCGCGCCAGTTCGACCTTCGATTGAATCGACTCCGCTTCATTGCGCGCTTCAATCAGAAGCCGCGCCGCAAAATCCGCCTCCGCATTGTCGAACGATTCCAGGATCATGCTCTCGACCTGCTCATCCGTCAGGCCATACGTGGGCTTCACTTCAATCTGCGCCTGCTTGCCGCTGCGCTGTTCGCGCGCGGAGACCTGCAGAATGCCGTCCGCATCAATGAGGAATTTGACCTCAATGCGCGGCAGCCCCGCCGTCATCGGAGGAATGCCCTTCAAATCAAAGCGCGCCAGCGAACGACAATCAGCCGCCAGCTCGCGCTCGCCTTGCACCACGTGAATCGCCACGTTGGTTTGCCCGTCCACGCCCGTCGTAAAGTGCTCCGTCGCCGAAGCAGGAATCGTCGAGTTGCGCGGAATGATGCGCGCCACCACGCCGCCCAGTGCTTCAATGCCCAGCGACAGCGGCGTCACGTCCAGCAGCAGCAGGTCTTCGGTGTTCTTCGCCGTGCCTGCCAGAATTTCGGCCTGCACCGCGGCGCCCAGAGCCACCACTTCATCCGGGTTCAGATCTGTATGCGGCTTCTTGCCCCGCGCCGCGAGATGAAACAGTTCGTCCACAAGCTGCCGCACCGCGGGAATGCGCGTCGATCCGCCTACCAGCACCACTTCGTCAATCTGCTCCGGCGTAATGCCGGCATCGGTCATTGCCTGCTTGCAGGGCGCGGCGGTCCTTTCCAGAACCGGCTCAATCAACTGCTCAAACACGCCGCGCGGAATCTCGCGCTGATAGCGGTCGCCATTCGGCAACTCAATATCGAACTGCGCGGACTGCTCCGCGGAGAGCCGAATCTTGGCGTCAATCGCCGCCTTGCGCAGCCCCTGCACCGCGCCGGGATGCTGGCGCAAGTCCACGCCATGCTCGGCATGAATCTCATCCAGCGCAATCGTCAGCAGCAGGTTATCAATATCATCGCCGCCCAGGTGCGTGTCGCCATTCGTTGACTGCACCTCGAAGATGCCGTCGCGCAATTTCAAAATCGACACATCAAAGGTGCCGCCCCCCAGGTCGTAGACAGCAATCGTGCCTTCCTTCGCACGATCCAGACCATAAGCCAGAGCCGCAGCCGTCGGCTCGTTCACCAGCCGCAGCACCTGCAGCCCGGCCATGCGGCCTGCATCCTTCGTCGCCTGTCGCTGCGCGTCGTTGAAGTACGCGGGCACCGTGATGACTGCCTGCGTCACAGGCGCGCCAAAGTAGCGCTCCGCGTTCCGCTTGAGCTGGCGCAGCACGTAAGCCGAAATCTCCGGCGGCGTAAACTGCAGCTCTCCCAGCTGGATGCGCGGCACTTCACCTTCCTGCACATCACCGGCCAGCCGGAACGGGAAAAACTTCAGCTCGCGCTGCACCTCGCCCAGCCCGCGGCCCATCAGGCGCTTCACAGAGTAGACGACGCGCTCCGGCGTCTCAATCAATGCGCGCCGTGCGCTGTTGCCCACCGTCACCGTCGGACGGCTTCCATCTGCGGGCATCGGATCGAGCGCCACAACGGAAGGCACAAGATTCGATCCGTCCACGCCGGGAATCACCACCGGCGTCTCACCCTGCATAAAAGCGACCAGGGAGTTCGTCGTCCCCAGGTCAATTCCGACTACGCGTCCTTCCGCCATCGTCTATTCTCTAAGCTCCCAGGGTCTCAGTCACATCGCGGACAAGATTGTTGAGATAACGCCGCCGGTCCAACAGCGCGACCATCTCTTTTTGAGCGGCCGCACGTGCGCCCGCGTCGCCTTCGTCCCACTTGCGCCACTGTGCGCGCAAGCTCTCGTCCACTTCATCCAGCAGTCCATCAAACTTTGCCTTGGCCTGCTCCAGGCTAGCCAGCAGCGCTGGATCGTCCTCACCCATCTTCCTTGCGGCGCGCATCTCTTCGAGCTGCATATTCAACTCGAAGACTTCTTCCAGCAAATCAGCCGGGACGCGCGATGGGTCTTTGCGATCCTTTCCGCTGTGCTCCTCGCCAATCTCGGCGCCGTGCAGCTTCAGCAGATATTCCGTGCGGTGAATCGGGTCTCTCAGCGTGCGATAGGCGTCATTCAGCAGAGCCGTATCGGCCAGGCTCCACTGCCGTTCACTTTCACTGGCGCGTGCAAAGCGATCCGGATGCAGCCGGCGGCTCAGGCGATGAAACTCGTGCTCCAGCCCCATGAGGTCCAGATTCAGGCATGGCTTCAGCCCGAAGACAGAGAAGAAATCGCCGCCCGAAGGCGGCTGAATCTTGCTGCAGTGCGGGCAGAATAGCGTGGACTCATTGTGAGCCACCGAGCACGACCAGCACGCAACGGGGACCGCGGACTCAATCACTTTCAACATGGCGCACTCCGGCAGCAGACTTAAGACGTGAACGACGAACCGCAGCCGCAGGAGCGCGAGGAGTTCGGGTTGATGAAGTTGAAACCCTGCCGCATCAGCGTCTCTTCGTAGTCCAGCGTCATGCCGTGCAGGTAAAGAAACGATTTGGGATCGACAAAGACGCGCACGCCGTCAAACTCGAAAATGCGGTCGCGCTCGCGCGGTTGCGTGTCGAACTTGATGGCATACGACAAGCCCGAGCATCCGCCACCCGTTACACCCAGGCGCAATCCACCCTCGGCAGGCGAGATGCCTTCCTTCGCCATCGCTGCACGAACGCGCTTGATCGCGCGCTCCGTCAGCAGGATGCCCTGCGCCGGCGCCTGCGGCACGGTCTGCTGCGGTGGCGCCGCAAAGGCGCCCTCCGCGGGCTTCGAAGCAATGCTTACCACGTTCGACATGATTCTCTTTTCCGCCTCGGTCCGACTACTTCGCAGTCTCAACCGCGGCTGTCTCGGCCACGCCGTTCTTCTTCTTCCAGTCGCCAATCGCCGCGCGGATGGCGTCCTCAGCCAGCACCGAGCAGTGAATCTTCACCGGAGGCAGCGAAAGCTCCTTCACAATGTCGGTGTTCTTGATGGCGAGAGCGTCTTCCACCGTGCGGCCCTTGATCCACTCGGTCGCCAGTGACGAGCTC
>JAJXUS010000163.1 GCA_021782675.1 Acidobacteriota bacterium | reverse complement strand
GCTCGGCGGCATGCGGGACGAAGCGGAGATTCGCGGGCACAGGCGCACCTACATCGGTGCGCTTCCCGGACAGATTCTGCAGAGCATGAAGAAAGCGGGCACCAAAAATCCCGTCTTCATGCTGGATGAGATCGACAAGATGGCGTCCGATTTCCGCGGCGATCCTGCCTCCGCCTTGCTGGAGGTTCTGGATCCGGAACAGAACGCAAAATTTCAGGATCATTACCTCGACGTCGAATATGACCTGTCGCAGGTGTTATTCGTCGCCACCGCCAACGTGCTGCACACCATCCCGGCGCCACTCCAGGACCGCATGGAAATCCTGCGGCTGCACGGGTACACCGAGGACGAAAAGCTGGCGATTGGGCGGCAATATCTGTTGCCCAAACAGCGGGAACAGACCGGACTGGCTGAGAAAAACCTGGCCTACTCCGACGACGCGCTGCTTGAGACGATCCGGTCGTACACGCGGGAAGCCGGCGTGCGCAACCTGGAGCGGGAGATCGGAAACGTTTGCCGCAAGGTGGCGCGCCGCATCGTTAAGGAGGGCGCGAAGCACAAGGAGGAGATCACAGCCTCCAACCTGCACGAGTTTCTCGGTCTGCCCAAGGTTCGCCACTCGCTGGTTCACGAAAAGAACGAAGTCGGCCTCGTCACCGGCCTGGCCTGGACGGAGGTTGGCGGCAGTATCCTGTCGACCGAAGTACAGATCCTCGACGGCAAGGGCAAACTAACACTCACCGGCCAGCTTGGCGAGGTGATGCAGGAGTCGGCACAGGCCGCGCTCTCTTACATCCGCAGCCGGGCCCACCACCTGGGACTGAGCAAGGACTTCTACCGCAGCATCGATGTCCACGTGCATGTGCCGGAGGGTGCGATCCCCAAGGATGGCCCCTCGGCCGGCATCACGCTGGCTACGGCTCTGGCCAGCGCGCTGACGCGCATCCCGGTGCGCCGGGATGTCGCCATGACGGGTGAAATCACCCTGCGCGGCCAGGTATTACCCATCGGCGGCCTGAAGGAAAAGCTGCTGGCCGCTCATCGCGCCGGCGTTTTTGAAGTGATCCTGCCGGCGCAAAACAAGAACGATCTTGAGGATGTTCCCGAGAATCTGAAGTCGGCGCTCAAACTTCACTTTGTCAGCCAGATGGATGATGTGTTGAAGCTGGCACTGGAAGGACCGCTGCCGGAGATCGCCCCCGACGAGACGGCAATTCTGGCCTCGGTTCCGCCGGCGGCGCCTGTCGAAAGCGTCTCGCGGCAGTAAACTCGCAGCCAGTCAGCGCAGAAAAGTCAGCGGCCTCCAAAAGGGGCCGCTTCTGTTTTGGTTTTTCTCGGCCGGAAGCACGCTTCCAGTCCTGCCTCGAGCCGGTCCTTTCCGGGAAAATCGCGAAATTCATCTGGCGTTAATGCTGCATTCTCACGCTGTTCATCCTACGTTGCCACACTACCCGTGGCGCCCGTAAGAATCCCCGTCTCAGTGCGCCGATACCGCAAGGGCTGCGCCCGCCGAACCAGCAAGCGCAGTAACCCCAAGGGGGATTTAGCATTTTTAATGATACGGCGACCACCGAGAGGCCCGATGAAACAATACATGCAGAAATTGACAGCCTTGAGTCTCGCCTGGGGCATGGCGCTTGCGCCCGCCGTAGCGCAGACGTCCGCTCCTGTCCGGAAAAAAACCGCGAGCCCGCGATCCTCACGCATGGAGCGCGAGATGCAGCAGGTGCTGGACCAACTGAAGCAGCAGCAGCAGGAGATTAACACCCTGCAGCAGCAACTGCAGACGCGCGACCAGCAACTGCAGCAGGCCCAGCAGACCGCACAGCAGGCCCAGCAGGCAGCCACGCAGGCACAAACGCAAAACGATCAGGCCTACCAGAGTTTGAAAAGCGCCGTGCAGTCCGTCCAGGCAGACACCACGCAAACGAAAACAGACCTGGCGCAGACCAAGAATGACGTCGAAACCGTGCGCCAGATGGGAGCGGGCTTCCGAGAGAATTATGCCAATCCGATAGCCCTGAAGTACAAGCAGGTGTACATCACTCCAGGCGGCTTCCTGGCGGCTGAAACTGTGTTCCGTCAGCGGGCCACGGGCGGCGGGCTGAACACCCCGTTCAACGCTATCCCGTTCAGCGCCTCAGCCCTTGGCAACCAGACGGAATTCGTCGCCACCGGCCGTCAGTCGCGCATCACGCTCAACGTGCAGGGCCGCGTGGACCACGCAACCATTGGCGGCTACTATGAGGCTGACTTCCTGAACGCGGGCAGCACCTCCAACAACAACGAGAGCAACAGCTATCCGCTGCGGCAGCGGCAGATGTGGGCCCGCTACCAGCGCGACACTGGCTTTACCGTGGTTGGCGGCCAGATGTGGTCGTTCCTGACCGAAACAGTTACGGGGTTTGAGAATAAAACGGAAGCGATTCCTTACACCATCGACCCTCAATATACCCCGGGCTTTATCTGGGCACGCCAGTACGGCATGCGCATCTACGACAGCTTCTTCAACAAAAAGATGTTTGCGGGCGTGGCGTTTGAAAATCCGCAGACGACCTTTGCCGGCCACGGCTACACCAACAACTTCACCTTCGGGAGCGCCGGAAATCCAGGCGGCCTGCTGAATCCGGACACGAATTATTCCATCAATACGGCCCCGGACATCATCGCGAAGGCGGCAATTGAGCCTGGTTTCGGCCACTATGAGGTAGGGGGCATCGCCACCTTCCTGCGTGATCGTGTCTACCCCAACGCAGGCGCGACCTCGAACGCCGGTGCAAACGCCTACAACGACAAGAAGGTTGCCGGCGCCGTGGAAGCGGCCGCATGGCTGCCCTTCCACAAGGGACTCTTCAACCTCGGAGTGCGCGGCATGTATGGACAGAGCGTCGGCCGCTATGGCTCTTCCGGCCTGCCCGATACAACCGTCCGCCCGAATGGCCAGTTGGCGCCGCTGCGCAACCTGGTCGCTCTCGGCTCGCTCGAGATGCACCCCGGCAAGTGGGACATCTACTACTACTACGGCGGCGACTACGCCGAGAAAAACTGGACGTTGAACAGCGCCGGCAAACCAGTCGGCTACGGCTCGCCGCTGTTCACCAACTCGGGCTGCTTCACGGAGACAGCTCCGAGTTCGTCGCCCTATGGGCCGGGAGCGCTGGCCAACTGCACCGGCGACACCCGCGCCCTGACGGCGCACGACGCTGGCTTCTGGTACAACTTCTACCGCGGCGACAAGGGCAAGCTGGTCTACGGCATGCAGTATGACTACATGGTCCGGAACACCTGGGCTGGCATCGGTGGCCAGCCGCAGGCGACCGACAACATGTTCTGGACCTCGTTCCGTTACTACATTCCGTAAACGGAAACGAACCACAACGCAAAAGGCGCGGGCTTTGTCCCGCGCCTTTCATTTTTGCAGCCACCCCAACCCTTTACGGCCCGCCCGTCAGGCTGCCGGCGAAAACTCCCGCAGAATGGCAGCCGTCAGCCGCTGCCGCGTTTCCGCCATCCTCGCCCACGGGTCGTGGCGCAACCTCTCTTTCCATTCAGAAAATTCGGCCACGCGCAGCCGCGGGCGCCCTTTCGCCGCCAGTTCCTTCCATGCCATAGGCGCAGCCACCGGAGCGCCATGGCGGGCGCGGGGCGAGTACGGTGCGATCGAGGTGGCTCCCCGGTCATTGCGCAGATAGTCGATATAGATCTTCCCCTTGCGCGCCGCCTTCGTCATCTTGGTCAGGTAAAGTTCTCGATTTCCCGCCTCCATCCGTTCCGCAAAGGCGTGCGTAAATGCCTTGACCACCGGCCAGTCGTGCTCCGGTTCGATCGGCGCAACCACGTGCAACCCCTTGCCACCCGTGGTCTTCAGAAAGCTCTCCAGCTTCAAGTCTTTGAGAGCCTCCCGCACTTCCAGCGCGCTCGCTGCCAGCGTCTCCCAGGAGATGGCGTCATCGGGATCCAGGTCGAAGACGATCAGGTTCGGCTTTTCAATATCTTTATTCGTCGATCCCCAGGGATGAATTTCGAGCACGCCCATCTGTGCCAGCCCAGCCAGTCCCAGCGCACGATCAATGGTGATGTAATTCTCCACCTTGCCGCTGCGCCGGCCGCGAATCGCGATTCCGTCAATGCCATCCGGCAGATTCTCGGTGACATGCTTCTGGAAGAAGCACAGCTTCGTGCTTCCCTGCGGACACCGCACAATGCTGAGTGGCCGGTTCGTAATCCACGGCAGCATGTGCTCCCGCACCGCCCAGAAGTAATCTGCCAGCTCCTGCTTGGTCAGGTGCGTCTCGGTATCCACCTGCTTGTCCGGATGGGTCAGCGCAATTGGAAACGAATCCTCTCCATCCTTCTCGGCCCTTGAAGACTTCGCGCGGGTTGCAGGTTGCGTTCCGGCAGAGGCTCTGTGGCCATTTCCTTTTTCTAATTTCTTTTCCGCAACATCTTCGATCGCCACAGGAACCTCCTGCCCCACATCTTCCGGCTTCTTATCTTCGCGCAGTCCCTGAAACGACGCCTGGCGCACCAGGTTGTCTGCGGTCCAAGTGGCAAATTGCACTTCGCACACAAGCTGCGGTGAAACCCAGTGCACGTGCCGGGCCGCCGCCGCAGGCATGGGAGCAAAGGGCGGCGTTTCTCGCCGGAGCTTGTCCAGACGCTTGCGCAGCTCGATGCGCAGCTTGCGCGTAAAGCCCGTCCCCGTCCGCCCCGCATAGACCAGCTTGCCGTCGCGATAGTAGCCGAGCAGCAGCGCGCCCAGACCAACATTGCTCTTCTCGGGCAGGGTAAAACCACCGATGACAAACTCCTGCCGGCGAATGCACTTGATCTTGAGCCACGCGCCGCTCCGGCCCGACAGATACTGCGAGTCCGCGCGCTTCGACACAATGCCTTCCGCGCCCAATGCACACGCATGCGAAAACATCTTGCGGCCGCCGGTCGTCAGGTGCTCGCTGTACCGGAGCGACGGCGCGTCCGTCCCGGACAGCAATTGCTCGAGCAATTTCTTCCGCGCTATCAGCGGCAGTTCGCGCAGGTTGCGCCCGTCGAGATGCAGCAGATCGAACACCACATACGTCAGCTCCTCTCGATGTGCCTCCTGAAACGCTCCCTGCAACTGCGCGAAGCTCGTTGTTCCATTTGCGTCGAAGACGACGACTTCCCCATCCACCAGCGCTGTGCGAGCCGGGAGCGCTTCCAGCGCGCGCGCCAGGGACGGCATGCGATACGTCCAGTCCAGCCCGCTGCGGGTAAGCAGCGTGACGGGCCGCGACTGCGCCCGGTCGAGCCGGCCCAGCATGCGATAGCCGTCCAGCTTCAGCTCATGCAGCCATGGCTCACCTTCCGGTGCTTCATCCACCTGCAGCGCAAGCTCTGGCGCCAAGAACTTCGGCAGCGCCTCTTTGGGAGCACCCTGCATTGCCGCATCCATGTCTTTTGCTGTCGCGGCGTCGAGGGCCTTCTTTTCGGTCGCCTTCGCGCTCGCGCGTCGTCGGCTGGCCGCAGCTTTCGGCTGCTGCGAACGCTGCCGAGTGCTCCCGGAGGTACCCCACACGTGGTCCTGACTGGCGCCAATCTCATCCAGTGTCCGTCCGGTAACGACGCTGTCCGGCGCTTCGTCTGTTACTGCAGGCTCATCCGGCCCGCGTTCGTTGCCGTCGTGTTCCTTGATCAGCAGCCAGTTGGCTTTC
>JAJXUS010000162.1 GCA_021782675.1 Acidobacteriota bacterium | reverse complement strand
TACTTGAGTAATGGATGCTTCCGGCAGCGGGTCGCTGTAGCGGATGGCGAACTCTGTCACCTGCTGAAGCGCGAGCAGCGGCGCATGGCCGGCCTGCCGTACCCGAATCTGAAACAGCCGGGCGTCGCTGACGTCCTGCAGCACGATCGCCGGGCGGGCGTCCGTCTGCTCCGGTGAACCTCTGCTCACCGATCCTCACCTGGCGCATCCATCAGGAGTTGTGGGGTGATATAACAAGGCAAATCCAAAGCACCCGCACGCAAACTGCCCCTGGGAGAACGTATGGACCAACCGGCTGGCAAGCAAGGAAAGTACTGTCCGCACTGCGGGTCGCCCGTTGCCGGCGAAGCACTCACCTGCGCGCGGTGTGGCGCGCGTACCACCGCCGCGCCGCTGTCCGCGGTCTCGACCATGCCGCGGCGCAAGAGCAAGGTGGTGGCCGGGCTGCTGGGCATCTTCCTCGGCGGGCTGGGAATCCACAAGTTCTATCTGAACCAGCCAGGGTGGGGGATTCTTTATCTCGTTTTTTCCTTTACCTTTATCCCTGCGGTGGTTGGATTCGTTGAGGGCATTCTGTACCTGACGATGAGCGGCCAGAGCTTCGCCGCCCGCTACGGCTGATCGGCGCACCGGGCTGAGCGGCGCCGCGCTGTAGACTTTCTCGGGGGTTATCCAACATGGCATTACTGGAAGGACGCGTGGCGCTGGTCACCGGCGCTTCGCAAGGGATCGGCCGCGCCTGCGCGCTGGCGCTGGCGAACGCCGGGGCGCGCGTTGCCCTGGCAGCACGGAACAGCGAAAAGCTGAGCGAAGTGGCGCAGCAGATTACGGACGCCGGCGGGCAGGCGAGCGCCTTCGCGCTGGATCTGGCGAGCGAAGAGTCGATCCGTGCGGGCGCCAAAGCCGTGCTTGCCGCAATGGGGAAGATCGACATTCTGGTGAACAACGGTGGCATTACGCGCGACAACCTGATGCTGCGCATGAAGCTGGCGGACTGGGACGCCGTGCTGACCACCAACCTGACCGGGACATTCCTGCTGACGCAGGCCGTGGCCACCGCCATGTTGAAGGCGCGGTTCGGGCGCATCATCAACATCACCAGCGTGGTGGGCGAAACCGGGCAGGCCGGCCAGGCCAATTACGCAGCCAGCAAAGCCGGGCTGATCGGGCTTACCAAGTCGCTGGCGCGGGAGCTGGCCTCGCGCAACATTACGGTGAATGCCGTGGCGCCGGGATTTATCGCCACTCCGATGACGGACGTGCTGAACGAGCAGCAGCGCGCCGCCATGCTGACCCAGATTCCGCTGGACCGTCCGGGCACGCCGGAGGACATCGCCAATGCGGTAACGTTTCTGGCCTCGGAACACTCGAGCTACATCACCGGACATGTTCTGGACGTGAACGGCGGCATGTACATGGGTTAGGGCCTTTCCGCGCAAGAACAGAAGCAGATTCCCTGCGGGAATGACACCAAAAAAGGCAACAACAACGGCAGAAGCGGATTCCCTCCGGGAATGACAACAAGAAAGGCAGAGCAACGGCAGGGCAAAAGCAAAAAGCGGCGGCTGCTGAATCGCACGCAGGCCTCTCGACATCCATAAACTTTAGCCGGACGCGACACTTGAGCCGCGGCCGGCCATAAGGAGTGCTTGCTTTGAGCGATACGGTCTCCCTTTCCATGCCCCGCATTCTGGACGACGCGCCAGACTTTGAAGCCAAGACGACGCAGGGTCCGCTGCGCCTCAGCGATCTGACCAGCGGCGGCAAGTGGGTGATGCTGTTTTCTCACCCGTCGGACTTTACCCCGGTGTGCAGCACGGAGTTTCTGGCCTTTGCCCGGCGCGCCGAGGAGTTCAAGAAGCGCAACGTGCAATTGGTGGGCCTGTCGATTGACAGCCTCTACTCGCACATCGCGTGGGCGCGGGACATTGAACAGCGCACCGGCGTCCAGATCACCTTCCCGATCATCGCCGACCTGGACCAGAAGGTCGCCGGGCTCTATGGCATGGTGCATGCCGCGGTTTCCGATACCGCGACCATCCGCGCTGTCTTTGCCATCGATCCCAAGCGGAAGATTCGCGCCATCCTCTACTACCCGATGCAACTGGGCCGGAACGTGGATGAGCTGCTGCGCATCTTCGACGCTCTCCAGACCTCGGACAAAAACAGCGTCTCCACCCCGGCCGACTGGCAACCGGGCGAGCCGGTGATCGTGCCCGCTCCGGGTACGCTCGAAGCCGCGCGGGAGCGTGCCGCCGGCGAACAGGGTCTGGATGTTGAGGCCTGGTACCTCTCGAAGAAAACGCTGCCGGTCAAGTAGTCCGGCTCGCAATCGCTCCGTCCCCGGTGCCATACTGAATTGAGGCAAGGGAGGCACCGGGATGGAAGAGCGTGACTTTTATAACGAGAAGCCGGAACAGCGGCCGCAGACCCTGACGTGCCCGCATTGCCGCCAGACTGCGGAATACAAGCTGAATTGGCTGGTGCGGCGCAAGAAGGGCGGTCTGCCGCCCCGCGCGGACGAGCGCGACCGCGCCCGCTTTGCCAAGGCGCAATCCTACATGGTACTCAAGGAAGATCAGGTGGCGTGCCAGAATGTCCGCTGCCGCAAGCGCTTTGAACTGAGCGGTATCAAGTCCGTCGCGTTTCTCGAAGCCTGACGGCCCCATCGCGACTGGAGCCTGCTGCCTCTATGTCCCCGGACGATTCCAACGCCTCCAAAAGCGACCCTCGTGTCTTCTTCGCCGCGGAGCGGACGTTTCTCGCCTGGCTTCGCACCGGCCTGGCACTGATGGGTTTTGGCTTTGTCGTGGCCCGCTTCGGCCTGTTTCTGCGAGAACTGGCCATGCGGCAGCCGCAGGCTTCGCCCGCCCCGGCGCAGACCGGTCCCTCTCTCTGGCTGGGAACGGGCCTGGTCGCGCTCGGCGTGATCGTCAATCTGACGGCGGCCATCCGGCATGTTCGTCAGGTGCATTCGCTGGCTGCCGGCACGTGGCAGGCCGGCCGGCCATCCAAGCTTGCAGTAGGCATCGCGTTTCTACTTGCGGCGGCCGGGGTCGGGCTCGCCGTCTATCTGGTTTGGGTTCGCTGAGCCTCTGAGCGGCCCGCTGGCTGGTCAATCTTGTGGTCGAGGAGAACGTTGGTATGCGTCGTGTTCCAGTTCGCATCGTTTCCATCTGTGCCGTTTTGCTGGGTCTGACTCTCGCGCCGGTGTCAAGCCGAGCGCAGTCGGCCGGCACGATTCGCGTCGCCATCGTCGGACTGGTGCATGGCCATGTGGCCGGCTTCCTCCCCACGTTGAAGGACCATCCCGAAGTGAAGCTGGTGGGCGTCGAGGAACCGGATCGCACGCTGGCGCAGCGCTACCAGCGCCAGTTTCATCTTGCGCCGGACCTGTTCTATACATCGCTCGACACCATGCTGGAGCGCACGCATCCGGATGCTGTTCTGGTCTACACCGCGATCAGCGACCACCGGCGTGTGATTGAAACCGCAGCGGCCCATAACGTCAACGTGATGGTTGAGAAGCCTCTGGCGACCAGCCTGAGCGATGCGCTGGCCATTCGCGCCGCAGCCCATGCGCACCACATTCAAGTGCTGGTGAACTACGAGACCACCTGGTACAGCAGCAACCGCGCGGCCTATAACGCCGTGCAGGATGGCACGCTGGGCACGCTGCGCAAAGTGATTGTGCGCGACGGGCATGAAGGGCCGAAGGAGATCGGCGTGCAGCCGGAGTTTCTGGCGTGGCTGACCGACCCGCAGAAAAATGGTGCAGGCGCCCTATTCGATTTCGGCTGCTACGGCGCCGATCTGGTGACGTGGCTGACGCATGGCGAGACGCCGATCAGCGTCACTGCGGTCGCGCAGACCGACAAGCCGCAGGAGTATCCGCACGTCGACGACGACGCGACGATCATCCTGCGCTACCCCGGCATGCAGGCCGTGCTGATGCCATCGTGGAACTGGTCCTACTCGATCAAGGATATGGCGCTCTACGGCACCAAGGGCGATGCCGTCACCATCGGGACGTCGCAGATACGCATGCGCGTCGGCCGCCAAGCACCGCGCGTCATGACAGCGCCGCCGATTCCGCCGCCCAATGCCGACCCCATGCAATATCTGGAGGCGGTGCTGCACGACAAGCTGGTGCCGAAGGGCGATCTGACAGCGCTCGATACCAACATCATTGTCATGCAGATTCTGGACGCGGCGCGCGAGTCGGTACGGACGGGCCGGACCATCCAGCTCCATCCGCTGCCGAAGCAATAGGGCTCAGGCCGTCTGCGCCAGGCGACTTGAGGCGGCGAACATCTCGATCATCCGCTTGTTGAAGGCGGGCAGATCGTCCGGTTTGCGGCTGGTGACCAGGTTGCCATCGACCGCGACCTGCTCATCGATCCAGTTGGCGCCCGCATTGCGCAGATCCGTCTGCAGCGAAGGCCAGGAGGTCATGGTGCGGCCTCGCACGACATCGGCCTCAATGAGCAGCCACGAGGCATGGCAGATGGCAGCCACCGGGCGGCCCGCGTCAAAGAACTTTTTAGCGAACTGCACAGCGCGCATATCGGTGCGCAGCTTGTCGGCGTTAATGACGCCGCCCGGCAGCATCAGCGCATCGTAGTCCTCAAACGAAACTTCGTTCAGGTCGCGATTCACCTTGGCGACGCGGCCCCAGTCCGCCGTCTTCCAGCCTTTGATCTCGCCAATGTGCGGCGCGATCACATGGATCGTTGCGTCCGCGTGTTCCAACGCTTTCTTCGGCTCGGCCAGCTCGGCTTCCTCAAACCCATCGGTCGCAAGAATTGCGACGGTCTTGCCCTTCAAAATTCCCGCCATAATCGTGTCTCTCCCCTGCTGAATAAAATGTGGGCAGGCAGAAATTCTCTGCCAGTTTTCGAAGCACCCTCTAAGTAGGAGGAGGAATTGGCGCGCGGCGTTGCCGCAGCTTCAGGCTTTCCACCAATTGCTGTGATGTTCGTCGCCCGTCACATCGATCGGAACGCCCGGTCGGGGCAGCAGCAGACGAATTCCCAGCGCCTGGGCTGCCGCCAGCAGGCGCTCCACGGGCTCGCGCCAGGGATGGAACGCCAGATTGAACGTGCCCCAATGGATGGGCAACAGTAAGCAGCCGCCAAGGGCGAGGTGCGCCTCCGCGGCCCGATCCGGGCCCATGTGAATATCGGGCCAGTCATCGTCGTACGCGCCGATCTCGAGCATCGTCAGATCGAACGGCCCAAAGAGTCTGCCAATCTGCTGAAAGCCTGGAAACGGGCCGGAGTCCGCGCCGAAGAAGAGGTTGTGCCGCGGCCCGCGGATGACGAACGACGACCACAGCGTCTGATTCCGATTCCATAGGCTGCGGCCCGAAAAATGCCGGGCCGGCGTCGCCGTCAGGGTGCAGGCGCCCACCTGGGCCGAATCACCCCAGGAGAGCTCGGTAATGCGCGCGGGCGGAACGCCCCAGCGCTCCAGATTGGGGCGCAGGCCCAGCGAACAGATGACCGCCACGCCCGTGCCTGCCAGTCGTTCGATGGTCCCGCGATCCAGATGGTCGTAGTGATCGTGCGAGAGCAGCACGGCATCCAACGGCGGCAGATCGGCGATGGGCAGCGGGGTGGGATAAAAGCGCCGGGGTCCCATGAAACGTACAAACGAGGCCCGCTCACCCCAGGCTGGATCGGTCAGAATGCGAGTGCCGTCCACTTCCAGCAG
>JAJXUS010000161.1 GCA_021782675.1 Acidobacteriota bacterium | reverse complement strand
CAGAGTTCAGCGGGACCGGGGTTGGCCTGGCGACGGTGCAGCGCATCATCGCCCGGCACGGTGGCAAAGTGTGGGCCGAGAGCAGGCCGGAGCGCGGGGCGACGTTTTACTTCACGCTGGGTTGACGGCGAAGAAGCCCTCATCGATTCAGGGACATTTCGGATGGCGCCAGCGCGCTGCGCGGCATCCATATAGCCAGCGAATGCGGAAGCCGGCAGGGTCAGCGTGACACCATCCAGCGAAGGACAACTGAGCAGCGGCAGCGCGGCGCGACGAGCGGGTCAGCCCGGAGGATGGGGCGCATTTTTTCTGCATGGCCTGTCGCTGGGCCAGTTGGCGGGCAACGTCTGGCGCTCGTCGATGGAGGACGACATTGCCGACCGCGCCGCCGAGCTGGCCTACTATTTTCTGTTCTCGCTGTTTCCGGGGCTGATCGTTCTCTCCGCAATGTTCAGCCTGTTTGCCTCGACGCGGGCCCGCTCGGACCTGGAGCTGATGCTCTATCTCGGAAAGGTCATTCCGCCGGGCGCGTTCAGCATGGTGCAGAGCACCTTCGCGGCGACCACGGCCTCCACGGCGACGCGCAACATTGTTGTCGGCGCCATTGCGTCGCTCTGGTCGGCCACTTACGGCATGTCGTCGGCGCAGTCGATTTTGAATGTCGTCTTTCGCGTGAAGGAGTCGCGGTCCTACTGGAAGGCCAAGCTGATTGCATTGCTGCTGACGCTGGCGATTTTTGCGCTGGTGTTCAGCGCGATGGTGCTGCTGCTGCTGGGCGACTACGTGATGAAGTTGTTCATGCACATGTGGCTGGTGAATGGCGTCCTGTCGGTGGGATGGAAGATTGCGCGATTTCTGGCGGCGATCTTTCTGATGAATCTGGTCTTCTCGGTGACCTACCATTGGGGGCCGGACCGCAAAGAACACCGCTGGCGCTGGGTCAGCCCGGGCGCGGTTGTGGGCGTCATTGCATGGGTCGGAGCGTCGATCGGTTTTCGCGTCTACCTGCATTTTTTCAATACGTATGCGCGACTCTACGGATCACTGGGGGCAGTGGTGGTGCTGTTGACATGGTTTTACGTCAGCGGGCTGGTGCTGCTGGTGGGGGCGGAGATCAATGCGAATCTGGGCCGGGCACAGCGGCAGTGGCGCGATGAGCAGAGGGCGGCGCCGGTGGCGCTATTTCATTGCGGCCATCGCCGCGCGAAATAGCGGTTCGAAGGCGGTGCTGCAGGCGGCATCGCGAGCGCAGGCGGACTCAATCGCTTTTTGCGCGACGGCGCGCGGATAGCCCAGGTTCACGAGCGCCGAAAGCACATCCTCGGCGACCGGAGTGGAGACGCCGGCGACGGGCGCGGCGCCGAGGCCTTCCAGCTTGTCCTTTAACTCCAGCACAATGCGCTCGGCCGTCTTCTTCCCCACGCCCGGAATTCGCGTCAGGGTGGTGTGGTCCTGCTGCTGAATCGCGCCGATGAGCCGCTCCGGCGGCAGGCCGCTGA
Organism: Acidobacteriota bacterium; assembly: GCA_021782675.1. Taxonomy (GTDB): domain Bacteria; phylum Acidobacteriota; class Terriglobia; order Terriglobales; family Acidobacteriaceae; genus JAKAUB01. Next base: position 4,219 of record JAJXUS010000161.1, on the reverse strand, counting down.
GGACGGTGAGGGCGAGTTTGGGGCCGATGCCGCTGATTGCCAGCAATTTCTCAAACAGACGCTTCTCCAGCGCGTCGCTGAAGCCGAAAAGGAGGAAGGCGTCTTCGCGCACGTGAGTGTGGATGAGCAGGGCGACGGTCTGGCCTTCGGCCGGCAGCGCCGTGAAGGTGGGGATGCTGATGGCCACTTCGTAGCCGACGCCGCCGGCTTCCACCACGCAGGACTGCGGCGATTTGGCGAGGAGCGAGCCGCGCAGGTGCGCAATCATGCCGCTCAATCCTCCCGGCGGCGGTAACGGATGGCGAACTCGTGCCCGGCGTTCGGCGGAAACAGCGCCGCGACGGCGCGCAGGCGCTCGGCCAGGGCTGGCGGCGCCAGCAAGGGGTACTCGCGTTCGCGCAGCTCGGTGTAATCGAAGTCGACCGTCAGCGACAGCAGGTAGATGGCGATGGCGTCGGAGAAGGCCGCGTTCAGATAATGGCTTCGCGCCTGCTCGTCGATCAGCGGGAGGGCCGGCCCGCTCGCGGGAGCGGCGTCATAGCTGCGCAGCCGGCGCGCCTTCGCGGGGCGGCGCGATTCACCGGCAGATTCGGCGGGCGGCTGCCCGAGGGCACGGGCGCGGTCGTCCCAGGCGTCGTGGCTGGTCTCCCCGCGCACGCCGGACATGGCCTGACGCCACACCAGATCCATAAAGCTGGCCGGCACCCCGGCAGCCTCAACAAAATGCCGCGCCAGGTTGATGTACAGCTCAAAACTCAGAGCGAAGCGGTCCTGCGTCAGCGCCGTCGAGAGAAAGACGTACTCAATGCCGGAGAGGGTGACGTTGCGGTGACAGACGGCTGCATCCGAGGAGGACTCGTCAAAGTCGAGGGCAATCCAGGGCTCGGGATCGGCCTCATCCGCATCCACGATCACCAGCGGGGCAAAGACGTAGAGCTTTTGCGTGAGGGCGGCTGCGATGGTGGCCGGAACCGCGTCCACGATTGCGGCCAGCTCCTCCGCGGTCTGGACATTCTGCCCCAGCGCCGCATAGCGTATGCCACCGGCTCCCGTCTGGGTGTGGAGCAGGCGGGCGAGCTCGGTTGCAGGGCGTGCGTTGCGCTGGGCGATCTGCGGCATAAAGCTGTATTCTAGCCGAGGAAGCTGCTGAGCCCGTTACCCGCGCAGGCGGGCAGGCATTTTGGACGCAGGGGGCGGACGCAAACGCGCAATGAGCCACGACGCAGAGACGGTGAACGACGCGACAGTGATGGGCATCCCGATCGGGCGGCTGGGGCTGCTGCCGCGGGTGCTGATGAGCGGGGCCTGCGGGTTTATCGCCTTCTTTATTGCGTTTCTTTTCGGCATCATCGGCTTCGTGATCTACGATTCGGCCACCGGCCACTCCATGGCCAACCTGAACCGCGCCTATCTCGATGTCGGCGCTCCTGCCGGAATTCTCGTTCTGCTCGCCAGCCTGCTGTTTTTGCTGGGGGGCTGGGTGCGGCAGAGGATGATGGCATCCCGGTAAGCGGCCACGGCATGAGTGTCGTCACCATTACGCCCGACCAGCTCCAGACAATCGACATCTCCGCTGCGACGTTGTGGTGCCGTCAGCTCGAAGAGGGAAACATTCTGCTGTTTCCGGAGACCCCGGTGCCGCTGCCGGAGGCGGACACGCATTTTCTCCGCACGCTGGAGCAGAGCAGCAGCGGACTGCATAAAAATCTGGCGTATAAGCCCGCGCTCGACCGCGTCTCGGGTGCAGACATGAAGCATGCAGACGCCGCAGCCGCCGCCCGGCTGCATGTCATTCTGCGCAGATATTCGCAGGACGTTACGGGCTTTCTGACGCGCTTTCTGCTGCCGTACCATGCGCAATGGCAACTGGATTACGCCAGCTTCCGGCCCCAGGAAGAACGCGGCCGCGACCTGCCGCTGCGCCGCCGGAACGATCTGATGCACACCGACGCGTTTCCCACGCGGCCTACGCATGGGGCGCGGATTCTGCGCTTCTTCAATAATCTGCATGCGACGCGGACGCGGGACTGGATCACCGGGGAACCGTTTGCAAAACTGGCGCCGCAGTTTGCGCCGCAGAAGATTCCTATGCCGACGCCGCCCGGTGGGGTAGCGCGTGGCGTGCAGTCGCTGGGCCGCGCGCTGGGGCTAGGCCGAGCCTTACCCGCGGTCAAGCGTTCCGCGTACGACAGCTTCATGATGCGCTTCCACAATCTGCTGAAAGAGGACGCCGGCTATCAGGCGCACGGCTGGCGCGAGGCTTCGTTCTTTCCGCCGGGTTCAAGCTGGATGGTCTATACCGACATGGTGCCGCACGCCGTGCTGGCGGGACAGTTTGCGCTGGAGCAGACGTTTCTGGTAGCGCCGCAGGCCATGGTGGCGCCCGAGCACTCGCCGCTGGGCGTGCTGGAGCGGATGAGCGGCGCGCGCCTGGTTTAGTGCGGCCGCAGGACACGCGATACCAACGCGGCGCATCCTACAGCGCGGAACGAGGAGGCTTCATGCGGATCAAAAGTCTGGGAGCGCTGGCCTTCGCCGGCGCACTGACGCTGGCGGCAGGCTGCAATCACAAGAGCGGCGTCAACCGGAACGCCGAGTACAAAGCCGCGCTCAACAACTATTACGCGGCCCATCCCGCCTGTCTCTGGGAAAACACGAAGAAGTTTCCGATGCAGGCGGCCACGGCGGACGATGCCAGGACCCAAGGATATGACGCGCTGACCGATGCCGGACTGCTGGTGCGGACAACGGCAGAGAAGAAGCAGTTCCTGATCGGCTCGAAGCAGGTGAATATCTACGACCTGTCGCCACAGGGGCGCAGCGACTGGACGGTCGATCCTGCCGAGCCTGGCTACGGAAACTTCTGCTATGCGCGGCGCGAGGTGACCTCGATCGACAACGCTTCGCAGACCACAAATTCCGCGGGTCAGAAGACGGCGGTGGTCAACTATCACTTCAAACTGACCCACATCGCCGGCTGGGCGCAGTCGCCGGAGATGAAGACGGCGTTTCCCAGGCTGGCAAGTGTTGGGACAGGCAGCGAGCCGGGCCAGACGACGCTGGTGTGGAATGGCGCGGCGTGGCAGATGTCCACCCGGAGCGCCGGGGTGCAGTAGCGGGATTTTTCTACGGTTCGCCTGGCATGGAACCAGCCGGGCCGGCAACTCGTATGATCAAGTGCAGCGGTGAGGTGGGCATGAGCGGGAAATGGAAACACTTCTGCGTAATGTTTCTGATCGGGGACGGCATGATGGCTGCCATCCGGCCGGAACATGCGGCCAAGGCGTGGATTGCCGGGCCGAAGGTTTGGAAAGATCTGATGCAGGGACTGGCCGAGCGGCCGCAGTTGACCCGCGCCATTGGAATGGCGGAGGCGGCCGTGGGACTGTGGTGGGCGCTGGAGCAGGAAAAAGAGTTCGATTAACTGAGGCAGGTGGACCGGACCGGGGTGCGAACCGGCGGCTGCTGCAAAGCTGCTGACCGGCGGGTGCGGACCTTTCGCCCCGGGAACGGGGTAAAACGCCGATGGAACTTCGCGAAGCCTTCAAAATTGCGCTGCAATCGTTGTGGGCGAACAAAATGCGCTCCATCCTGACGCTGCTCGGCGTCGTGATCGGCGTCTCGTCCGTCATCATGATCGTCACCATGATTAATGGTGCGAACAAGTATGTGGCCACCAAGGTGTACGGCTACGGCGCGGATGTTTTCACGGCCAGCCAGATGCCGAACGTGATCCTGAGCGGCGCCGATTATCTGAAGTTTTCCAAACGCAAAATTCTGAAACTGGCCGACTACGAGGCCGTGAAGCAGCAATGCACCGCCTGCAAACTGGTTGGCGCGGAGATGAACCAGACCGGCAATGTGGTGTCGAACCATCAGTCGGCGACGGGCGTCAATATCAACGGATGGACCCCGGACATGCTGACCATGTACAACTACAACCTCGCCATGGGCCGCATGTTTACGCAGGCGGAGGCGCAGCACGACGCACACGTTGCGGTCATCGGGTATGACATCGTCGATAACGTGCTGAGCAAGGGCAATCCGCTGGGCAAGGAGATACGCGTCGATGGAGTTCCGTTTACCGTAATCGGCGTGGTGGAGCGGCAGGGCAAGACCCTGGGCCAGAGCCAGGACAACTTCGTGAGCATGCCGATCGGCACCTATCAGGCGATCTACGGGGCCAACAAATCGATCACGATTTATGGCAAGGCCGGGG
>JAJXUS010000160.1 GCA_021782675.1 Acidobacteriota bacterium | reverse complement strand
CATTTTCATTGGAGTTTATGTATTACGTGGTAAGGCAGAGCAAACCTTAGAAAAAGTGGATGTTTCATCTTCTAAGCCGGGGGTTGTGGGTTCGACTCCCGCCTCGCCCGCCATAATGCATTCCCCTCATTTTTTTCTCGCAGGCGCAAGATATTTTCAAGAGCCGCCGACTGTTTCGATGGAACCGATCCCGCCGCAGGCGATCCGGTTCTCCGCAACACGTTGCAGCCAGATAGAACGGCCATCTGAGGCGATGCACAGCGGACTGCTGCGGTCGCGGTGCATGGGCGCGCGCGACCGGCGGTACACTGAGCAGGGAAATCCGCGGAGCGTTGTGCCATGCATCAGTATGTCGAGAAGGTCGTTGACCTGACCGAGCCAGACGAAAATCACATTCTCAATATGCCGGTCGGGGAAGCGGTGGAGCGGTTGCGTTCGGGAAAGCCCGACGCCGTGGCCGGTATCCACGGATCGTTTGCGCTGATGGCGCGGGAAGGCACCACGGTGCGGATGGCGCGCTCGCTGGACCGCCCCATGCGCTACTTTCTGGCCAAGCGGCAGGAGGGGCCGGTCCTGATCGTGGCGGCTCGCATCGACGCGATCTACCAGTGGTTGCAGGCCGAAGTGCTGGACGCGCAGGTTCATCCCAGCTACACCCGCATGGTGCCGGCGCACCACATTCTGGAGCTGCAGGTGATTGGCTGCCCGGATCCTGACCCGACCTACACGCGCTTTTTTACACCCCCGATGGGCACGCTGCCTGAGGATCTGGATGCGATCGGCCAGGCATACATCGGCGCGCTGGCCAATGAAATCCAGGATTGGCTGCAGCGGGTTCCGGAGCGCGAACCCATCGGGGTCTGCTTCTCGGGCGGCATCGACAGCGGCAGCGTTTTTCTGACGGCATATTTTGTCATGAAGCGGTTGGGAATGAATTTGAGCCGGCTGAAAGCGTTTGTGCTCGACCTGGGGCGTGGCCCGGATGTGGCGCAGGCGCGCCAGTTCCTCGACTCGCTGGGACTGGGTTTATTCCTGGAGCCGATCGAGGCCGATCCCGACGCGCTCGATGTTGAAGAGACGATTCGCGTCATCGAAGACTACAAGTTGCTCGACGTCCAGTCAGCCACCATGGCGATCGCCTTGTGCCGTGGAATTCGTCAGCGCTATCCCGAGTGGAAGTATCTGGTGGATGGCGACGGCGGTGACGAAAATCTGAAGGATTATCCGATCGAAGAAAACCTGGAGCTGACAATTCGCAGCGTTGTCAACAATCCCATGCTGTATCAGGAAGGATGGGGTGTGGGCAAGATCAAGCATTCGCTGACGTACAGCGGAGGCTTCAGCCGCTCCTGCACGCGCACCTACGCGCCCGCCCACAGCTTTGGATTCGCCGGCTTCAGCCCGTACACGCGCCCTGGCGTGATTGCGGTCGCAGAGGCGATACCATTCATCCGGTTGACGAACTACGACGCCGAAAAACTCTACGCGTTGAAGGGCGAGATTGTGCAGCGGGGAATTGCGGCTGTCACCGGAATGAAGATGCCAGTGTTTCCCAAGCGGCGGTTTCAGCACGCCGACATTTCGCAGGAGGCAATGCAGCAGAACCTTCCCTGGCAAGAGGCCCAGTACCGCGGTAAATTTTTAGCTCTCTACTCGTGACCTTGCGTGCTGCTGTGAAGTTTCCAGAAACCGCCGAAGAACGGGACCGCTGGATTCTGTCGCGCCGGCCGGCGCGAAACGCCGTGAATGCGTATGAGCCCTACGCGTTTTTTACGGAGGAAGAGTGCGGTCCATCGGGCAACGCGGATCCGGTCGCGACAATTTTTCTTACCAACCGCGAGTGCCCGTTCCGATGCACGATGTGCGACCTTTGGCGTAACACGCTGCTCGCGCCGGTGCCCTCAGGCGCGATCCCCGCACAGCTCGACTTCGCGTTCCGCCGATTGCCCGATGCACGGACGGTCAAGCTTTATAACAGCGGCAGCTTTTTCGATCCACGCGCGATTCCGCAGGAAGACTACGTGGAGATCGCAGCGCGTCTTCAGAGATTGGAGCGCGTCATTGTGGAGTGCCATCCGGCATTTGTCGGAGACGCCTGCACACGCTTGCGCGATCTGCTCCCCGGTCGGCTGGAAGTTGCGATGGGGCTTGAGACGGCGCACCCGGCAGTGCTGCAAAAACTAAACAAGCGAATGACGCTCGAGCAATTTGCCGCAGCGGCAGAGTTTTTGCGGAAGAACGATATCGATCTGCGCGTCTTCATACTGGTGCAGCCTCCATTCCTGGCTGTCAGTGAGGCGCTGGAGTGGGCGATGCGGTCGCTGGACTTCGCGCGCGACTGTGGCGCCACCGCGGCAACGCTGATTCCAACCCGCGGTGGGAATGGGGCGATGGAGGAACTATCGCAAGCAGGCGTTTTCACGCCGCCCAGCCTGGGAGTCCTGGAGCGAGCGTTCGAACACGGGTTGCGCCAGCGTGGCATGCGTGTCTTCGCGGACCTGTGGGAGCTGCCGGACCGCGGAGCCTGCGAGCAGTGCTTTCCGCAACGGGTGTCGCGGCTGCGAGCGATGAATCTCCGTCAACAACCGTTGCCGCCGATTGTGTGTGATTTTTGCCAGCAGGCAGGGAGCGGCGCGTGACGGAACGCTTCGATGTGGCTGTCCTGGGCTCAGGATTTGCGGGGTCGCTGATGGCGATGATCGCGCAGCAACTGGGCCTTCGCGTGGTCCTGCTGGAACGCCACCATCATCCGCGCATGACCATCGGCGAATCCTCCACGCCGCTATCCAACCTGCTGCTGGAAGAGCTGGCGGAGCGGTACGGATTACACCCGCTTCGATCGTTGAGCAAGTGGGGGAGCTGGCGCGCAACACATCCTGAGCTTTCGTGCGGGTTGAAGCGGGGTTTTACGTTTCTTCATCACGGGGCCCTCGCTTCGAACACGATCGGACGGCAGGCTCAGCTGCTGGTGGCTGCCAGTCCACATAACGCAATTGCGGATACGCACTGGTATCGCGCAGACCTCGACGCGTACCTGGTGCAGGAGGCGCAGCGGCTGGGTGTTGTCTATCGGGATGCGGTGGCGCTGAACGCCTGCGAGCCCGATGGGAGCGGCATGCGTCTGACAGGAAATCGCGGCGAAGCACCCGTTCGGATCACGGCTCGCTTTGTGGTGGATGCGACGGGCCCGCGCGGGTTTCTATCGCGCGCCCTGGGACTGGGTGAGCGTCCGCTGGCCGGGATGCCTGCAACCAGGGCGCTGTATAGCCACTTCACCGGGGTACGGCGTCTGGATGAAACCGGCTGTGTCGACCTTCCGGCAGAGCCACCGTATCCGGTCGATGACGCGGCCGTGCATCACCTGTTTGCAGGGGGATGGGTGTGGACGCTTCGATTTGCCAACGGGATCACCAGCGCGGGCGTGGCGGCGACGCAGCCACTGGCGGAAGCCTTGCGGCTGGAAGAAGGTGAGCCGGCGTGGCAACGGCTGTTGCATCGGCTGCCAGTTTTACAAGCTACATTTCAGGACGCTACGCCGGTGCAGCCTTTCCGCCATCTGCCGCGGATGGCGTACCACAGCGATACGATTTGCGGAGCCAACTGGGCACTTCTCCCCTCTGCCGCCGGTCTTGTCGATCCGCTCCTGTCGACGGGCTTTCCGCTGACACTGCTGGGGATTGCCCGCCTGGCAGCCATCCTCGAAGAAAAATTTGGAACGCCGGAATTCGGCGTTAGGCTGCAGGAGTATGCCGCGCAGACCGATGCCGAGCTGCTGGCGGCAGCGCGTCTGATCGGCGCGCTGTATGCGTCGCTCGAAGACTTTCCGCTCTTCTCTGCGGTATCGCTGCTTTATTTTGCATCCGCAAGCTATACCGAGACTGTGCGCCGTCTGGGACGGCCGGATCGTGCGGGCTCGTTTCTGTTGCACGACCATCCGACCTTCGGACCGGCTGCGGCCAGAATTCTTGCCAAAGGGCAGGACGGCGCGTCGCGGCGCGACTCGGCGGTGTGCATCGAGGAGATTCGGCGCGTCATTGAACCCATCGACGTGGCGGGTCTGACGGATTGCGGTCGGCGAAACTGGTATCCGGTTCAAGCGGATGATTTGCTGAACGCAGCCCACAAGGTGGGCGCCAGTCGGGAGCAGATTCTGGAGATGCTGGCGCGTTGCGGCTTCCAGGCAGGCTCTACTTTTCGGGTTCAGGAGTCTCCGGCAGCGGCTGCGACGCAATGACGCCACGGCCCTGCTGAACGGTGATGAAAGCATCCGGGTGCAGATCGCGCAGGACTTCCTTGCCGCCACCCGGCCACGCGATGGTCAGCGTGATGCGCTCCGCAGCGTTCGGTTTCCCCAGTCCAAAGGTCAAAGGCAGCTCGCTCTGCGATAGATAACTGGATCCGCTCTTTACCATCTCACTGGTATGCTGGCCCGTTGATGTGGTGAGCACGGCGTACGCTCCGATCGCATCGCGGTTTGCCTGCGAGCCGATCAGCCGCACGCGCAGCATGGAATTCTGATTGCCGCCGTCATTGCGGAGCAGGCGTGCTGGCCCATTGCTGGTAGTGAAGACCAGATCGAGATCGCCGTCATTGTCGAAGTCCGCATAGGCTGCGCCGCGACCCACCTGCGGGCGGCGAAAATCTGCGCCAACTTTTCTGGAAACATTTTCAAACTTGCCGTGACCCATGTTGCGGAAAAGCAGCGGCGGCTCAGCGTAGGAAAGTGTGGGCTGCAGGACAGAAACGTCATCGGCCACGTGGCCATTCAAGGCGAGCACGTCGAGCAGACCATCGAGATTGTAGTCAAAGAAAAGCGCCGCAAAGGTGAGCGATCGCGCGGATGCGCTGGCGATGCCGTCCATGGGCGCGTTGTCGGTGAAGAGGCCATCTTTATCCACGTGGTAGAGCGCGATGCTCTCGTTCGTGAAGTTGCCGATCACGAGGCCCTGCCTGCCGGAGTTGTCATAGTCAGCCGCATCCGCGCCCATGCCTGCACGCGGCTTGCCGGCATCGCTGTATGCGACGCCCGACTCTACCCCTGTCTCCGTGAAGGTCCCGTTGTGGTTGTTGTGGTATAGCTTGTTCGGCTGCGTATCGTTTGTTACCAGAAAATCCAGCCAGCCGTCGTTGTCGTAATCCAGCAGCGCGATGCCGAGGGCCTTATCGGTCGGGTCATACACGCCCGCGGCCCGTGTAACATCAGCAAACCTTCCGTGGCCCAGGTTGTGATAGAGCGTGATGCTTTCGCCCTTGTAGAGCTCTGGCGTGCAGTAGGATTTGTGAACTCCATCCAGGGAGCAGACCTTGTCGGCAGCCATCGACCAGTCCACATAATGGTCCACGACCAGATCGAGTTTGCCGTCATTGTCATAGTCGAACCACGCCGCACTGGTCGAAAAGCCGGAAGAGCCCACCCCCGCCTGCGCTGTCACATCCTTAAAACGGCCGTGGCCAAGGTTGCGAAAAAGATGGTTGTGGTCGAGTGCTGTGACGTACAGGTCGTCGCGTCCGTCATTGTCGAAATCGCCAACGGCGCAGCCCATACCATACATCTGTACCGCCAGGCCTGCCTGTTGGGTCACATCGGTGAAGGTTCCATCGTGGTTGTTGTGATATAGAGCGGGATAGGCCGGCTTTCCAGGATGGCCGGGCCAGTTCCGTGAGTTCACGAAGAAGAGATCCTGCCATCCGTCGCCGTCGTAGTCGATGACGCAAACGCCGCTG
>JAJXUS010000159.1 GCA_021782675.1 Acidobacteriota bacterium | reverse complement strand
TCACGCCCATCACGATGGTGATGTCTTCGTTGCTGGCCGGCGCCGAGATAATTACTTTCTTCACCGTGCCCTGCAGGTGGGCCTTCGCCTTGGTCGCATCCGTAAAATGTCCGGTCGACTCCACCACAACCTGCGCGCCCACGGAGCTCCAGTCGAGCTTGGCAGGGTCGCGTTCGGCAAATACCTTGATCTTCTTGCCATCGATCGCAACAAAGTCGGGCCCGGCCTCCACCTTGTGGTGCAGGTTTCCCAGAATCGAGTCGTACTTCAGCAGGTGCGCCAGCGTCTTCGGGTCGGTCAAATCGTTGACGGCGACAAATTCCAGCTCCGGATTGCCGAGCGACGCGCGCAGTACGTTCCGCCCAATGCGGCCAAACCCGTTGATTCCAACCTTAACTGCCATCTGTTCCTGTCTCCTGTCGCAAAATGAATGTGGTGATCGACTTTATTGTACGGCGATGGAGCGTTCGCCGCGCCCCGCGTCCTCTATTTGCCATCCTCGATCCTGGATTGGTCCACTCTGATCTCTACGTTCTGATGCTTGATGTCGAGCCGCAGGTGGTTGTAGAAGCTCATGTAGATATTCGCCACCCACACCAGCGCAAACCACGCGATCAGCAATCCCCGCCAGCCGGTATAAAGCAGTTCAAAGTGCGTGATGGCCAGAAAGCCGAGCGTGACGTAATGGCTGAAGCAGTACTCGCACGTGAACAAGTAGAAAAATTTCCGCTGGAGCAGCCGCCGGCATTCCTGGCTGCGCCGCTTGCAGAATTCGCGCTGCTCCCGAAGTACTTCTTCGTGCGTTACCGTCCAGGAGACGCAGGCGATCGGAATGGCCAAAAGCACAAGAAAGGCGAATTGGTGCGACAGAGGGGCGGGCATTGGCGTTCCTCGAAACGGCTCAGCAGGGTAGATGCACGGATCGGGCGCGTCAGAGGCGCGGCCGGCTCCGGCGGCGTTCAAAAGTTTGCAGCCAATCCCAGCATTATGTTACAAGCGCATCATGCGCGAATGGGTGCGCGAAAAACTGATGAGACGCCGCAAAAAGCAAGTGGCCAATGAGTCCGAATCAACCGGCAAGGTCGGCCACGAGATTCCTCAAAACCAGCCAACACCGTTGCAACCGAACTACCACCCGTCTGCCGCTCCTGGGCAGCCTCCCGCACCGGCTGGCGATCAGCCTGCGGAGCTGACGCACGACCCGGCACCGAACCCGGTGTCTCTCCCGGCTGCACAAGACGGTTCCCGGCATAAGCCAGAGACCGCGGAGTTGCAGATCGGGTCTGGCGACGACGCATCCGCCCCTTCGCTGGTCCTGGAGACGCAGCCGGAATCCCTGTCGCAGCCGCCCGCGCCGCAGGAGCCGTCGCGGGCCCCCAAGGGTTATGTTGTGCTCGCGATCGGGCTGCCCGGCTCCGGCAAAACAACCTGGTTCAAGCGCCGTGGCGTAACGCCGCTGTCGAGCGACATGCTGCGCAGCATCCTGTTCGACGACATTACCGAGCAGCGCTATCAGGGGCTGGTATTTTCCACGCTGCGCTCCTTACTGCGGGCGCGGCTGATCGCCAAAATGCCCTGGAACTACGTCGACGCGACCAACCTGTCGCCCCACGAACGGCGTCAGTGGATCAAGATGGCACGAAGCTTCGGCTACGAAGTGCAGGCTGTTTTCTTTGACGTTCCATTCGAGATTTGCATGGAGCGGAACCAGCGCCGCGACCGCATGGTGAACCAGGAGACGATGTTGAAGATGCAGGAGAGATTGCGTCCGCCATCGTTCAAGGAAGGCTTTCACAAGATCACGGTGGTGCGCGTGAAGGGAAGCACTCCGGACGGCGCCAGCCCGTCACTTTAGGGCGTGCGGTGAGCCAACAGCAACCGGAGCCGTGGCTGCGCGGAACGCTGGCGGACCATCCACCCGCGCAGCGTGCCGTGCTCCATGCGCTGCAACTGGCGGGCGAAGACATCGCCCGCTGGTGCGTTCCTCTGTCCACCGCGCAGATGCACGCTCGTCCGTTGCAACTGCCTTCAGTCGCCTTCCACGTGGTGCATATCGCCGGCAGTCTGGATCGTCTGCTGACCTATGCGGAAGGCCGGCGGCTCAACGAAACACAGCTCCAGGCGCTCGCTGCGGAAGACGCCGGAACAGGCACAAGCGAAACTCTGCTGATGGCATTCAACCGGGGTCTGGAGACAGCGGCCGCGCGCATTCTGGCAATTCCAGTGGCGGACTGGGAGCAACCGCGTTCCGTTGGCCGGGACCGCTTGTCCACGACCGTCGCGGGGCTGCTGATCCACTGCGCCGATCACACACAGCGCCATGTTGGGCAAGCCATCACCACTGCAAAAGTTGTGCAGGCGCTGGCGGCAGGCGGGCCCGAAATTGCGTGAGCTTTTCCGGAGAGCGACTGCCCCGCGCATGCAGCACTGATTTACAATCACGGATAGACTCACGACTGCATTGGGGGTTCACGAGTGTTGTCAGTTTTCGGGCGGAGACGCCCTTGGTCCCGGCTGGGGCCGTTGCTCGCGCTTGTGGCGCTGATGGGATGCGGCGATCTCTACCGGCCGATCGTAACCAGCATTCCCCCGGTTGAGCCCGCGCCACAACCCACGAAATATGCGGTCGTCATCAGTTGCGGAAACACGCCCAACACCACGGCCTCTCGCGTTGACCTTCTCTGCGCCGGCAGCACGGTGCCCGGTAAGTCTTCGCTGGTTGACTTCTCCGGCGACTCGCTGCTGGCCAGCGTCTTTGTCGGCAACGGACCGCGCTGGCTGGCGCTGGATTCCCGTGGCGTAACCGCCTATCTGACCAATGCCGACGGAACGGTCAACACCTTCATCGCCGAGTCGAGCCCGTCCAATCCGCTGGAATCGAACAACGTAAACACCAGCACGCTGTTGTCAGACGCTCAGCCGAACACACTGCTGGTCACCAGTAAATATCTTTACGTTTCGCAGCCGGGACGCAGTTCGATTGGCGTTCTTTCCGGACTGACGGGAGCAGCCCCCAGTCTGTTTCTGGAGATTCCGATCAGCGATCCGGCACACCCAGGCGTCCATCAGAATCCCGTCAACCTGGTGGGCAATGCGAACACGCAGCGGGTGTACGCGATCAGCCAGGGCGCGAATGCCGGGGGGTGCCCGGCCTCAGGTTCCGCGGGAACAGCGACGGGCATCGAAATTGCGACCAACACGATCTCCAGCGTCCTGCCGCTGGGCGACTGTCCGGTCTACGGCGTGATGACGGCCGACAACCGCAGGGCGTTCGTTCTGAACGAGGCCAGCGGCACCGTCACCGTTATTGATAGCCAACAGAATCGAATCGACCCGAATCCGAACCTGAACAACGGAACCATTGCCGTCGGGCAGGGGCCCATCTGGGCGGACATCTATAACGGTGGATCGATCCTGGCTGTTGCGAATTCACTGTCGAACACGCTCAGCCTGATCAACATCACCCTGGACGCCTATGGCAACGACGGCCCGAACTTCGGCCAGATTATCGCCACAGTTCCTGTCGGCCCAAACCCCTCGTCGGTCGCGATCCTGCAGGATGGCACGCGGGCCTATGTCGCCAACCGGAACGATCCGACCAGCCAGACGGATATCACCGGCAATGGCAGCGTAAGCGTCGTCAGCCTGCTGACAAATACGGTGCTCAAAACCATTCCACTGCCGCAGCAGCCATGCCCCGGAAATCCAACCGTCGAGTGCAACGTTCACCCAATGTCGATTGCCGCCACCACCGGAACGCCTTTGGGCAAGGTCTACGTCGTCTCCCCGGAGACGAACGTGATGACGATTCTGCGGACGGACAACGACACAATCTACGAGAATCTTCCGCTGACCGGCAATGGCATACAGGTGCGGGTCACCGCTCCCTGACCGAATGCCGGCAGATGGTCGGAGTCGCGGCACAGCGGCCAACCGTGGCGCATCGCTGTCCGCCGTTCCGGTGACCAGGACGCGGCTGGATCGCCTGCTGCTTGAGCGCGGCCTGGTGCCCACGCGAATGCGCGCGCAAGAGCGGATCGCGGCTGGCGCTGTAACCATCGACGGAACGGTGGCCACCCGCGCCTCGATGCTGGTGGCGCCCGATGCAATTCTTCACGTCGCAGCGGACAATGCCGGATACGCCAGCAGGGGCGGCATCAAGCTGGCGGCGGCGCTTGACACGTGGAGCATCGATCTGGCCGGCCGCTTCTGCCTCGATATCGGCATCTCCAGTGGCGGCTTCACCGACTGCATGCTGCGACGGGGAGCCCAGGGTGTCGTCGGCGTGGACGCGGGGCACGGGCAACTGGCGACCCAACTGCAGGAAGACCCGCGCGTTGTGCTGCACGAACGTACCAATGCCCGCTCGCTTCGCCCCGGCGACCTTCCCGAAGGCATCACCTTCCTGACAGTAGATGTCTCGTTCATCGCCGCTTCACTCGTTCTTCCCGCCGTGGTGCAATCCGCGTTCAGCGGTATCGCAGGCTCGTCGGTCCGCGAAGCTGTAGTGTTGATCAAGCCGCAGTTTGAAGCGGGCAGGGAATTTGTCGGCCGCGGCGGACTGGTGCGGGACCCCCGCGGCCTGCAGACTGCCGTGGAGCGCGTCCGCTCGACGGTCATCGCACTGGGAGGCAGGAACGTGACGATCATCGATTCTCCCATTCTGGGCGGCGACGGAAACCGCGAGTTTCTCCTGTATGCTCGGTTCTGAAAGGAAGCCTTCATGGCGGTAATCGCCATCCTCTGCAAGCCGCAAAAACCCGAACTGGGAGCGATTCTCCCCGGCCTGATCGATTGGATCGAGGCGCACGGCCGGCAGGCCATCCTCGACCCGATCGGCGCCAGTTACCTGGGGCGCGAAGACTCGGTTCCGCGCCATCGGATGCACGAACATCCCACCGATCTGGTGATTGTGCTCGGCGGCGATGGTACGCTGCTCGCCGCTGCGCGCGCCTTCGCCCGAACGGGCACGCCGATCCTGAGCGTCAATCTCGGATCGCTGGGATTCTTGGCGGAGGTGCCGCTGGAGCAGCTTTATCCCACGCTCGAAGCGTGGGGTGGCAGGGACTGCTGCATCGACGAGCGCGCCATGCTGCACGCTCAGGTGCGGCGGCAAGGCGCGGTGTTGCGGGATTTCGACGCGCTGAATGACGTGGTGATTGCCAAGGGCACGATCGCCCGCATGGCGAATATTCTCGTCAGGACCAACGGCAGTGAAGTCGTCCAGTTCCGCGCGGATGGCGCAATCGTCGCCACTCCCACAGGATCGACCGCGTACAATCTGGCGGCGAACGGTCCGATTCTTGCGCCCAATGTGGACGGCATTATCATCACCGCTGTCTGTCCGCACCAGTTGAACGTGCGGCCGCTCGTCGTTCGTGGGGACGCCGAGATTTCATTAACCGTCGAAGGTGTGCCGGAGGAGATTTATCTGACCGTCGATGGACAGGAGGCCGTGCAGCTTCAGTTGAACGATGAGGTCGTCTGCCGGCGTTCGCAGTACTCCATCCGGCTGCTGCGCATGAGCGGGGGATCGTTTTATGACGTGCTCCGCGAAAAGCTCAAATGGGGCGAACAGTAGAGTCCGGTTGGCGCTGCACCTATTGCTGAATCTCATCCAGCAGGATCTTGGCCTTCATCGCCAGCGTTTCGCCCCCGGCCGTGTCATTGGTGCTCATCGCCTGTTGCGCCTGCGTCAGATAGGCGCGAATCTGCTCAATCGCCT
>JAJXUS010000158.1 GCA_021782675.1 Acidobacteriota bacterium | reverse complement strand
GCCGATGAGCAGCAGGGGCCACCAGTGGCCGTACCACTGCCAGAACTGAATCATGTTCAGCCGGTGCAGCGTCGCCAGCAGCGCGACAACCCCGATCGCAATCAGAAGGATAGGTCCAATCAGCGAGCCGCGGGTCATGGCGCGGTAACGGGCGCGTTGCATCTTCCGCTGCATCTTCCATTGCGCCTGTTGCGCCTTCCACTGCGCGCGCGAGGACGGCGGTGGGACCTGGGTGGCCATGCTATTGCTCCTCGCGACCGGAATCTTCCGGCGGGGGCGGAGTGGTCTGAATGAACGCAGCACTGCCGTGCGGCCCACCCGCGTCGCCTGCCCAGGTTGAATTCCTTTGCGCCATCGGAGATCCCTGCTCCTCCTGCTGGCGGCGGAGATCGGCCGTCCATGCAGCGCGTTCTGCCAGCATCAGTACGCCCGGCACGATCAGGAAGAACGGCCAGCTCTTGTCCCAGGTAAGAATGCGGTACTGGTTCAACAGGGCAAGAACTCCGACGAGGATCAGATAGATGGCGCCGCGCATCCGGCGCAGCGTGTACCAGGACTTCATGGCCGCCCCCCTGACTGCGGCGGATGCTGACTGCGCTGAATGACCAGCCAGACGCCGAGTCCGATCAGGAGAATGGGCCACCCGCGATCGATCCAGTCCTCACTCAGAATGCCCATGTTGGCCAGCAGGAAGCCGGCGCCGATCACAATCAGCGCCACTGCGCCGGTTGGAATCGCGTGGCGGCCATAGACATGCAGATCGGGCGTATCAAACTGCTCCGGCGGCACGGGAGGGACGGCGGAGCCCACGGGTGCGAACGGCGCAGCGCCGGCAGCCGGTGGCGGCACAGGGCCCGGGGCTGCTGCAGGGTTGGGAGGCACTGCCGGAGTCTGCGTACGCGCCGAAAACCACGCGCCGATGTCGTTCAGACCGAGAGGGTTGGGCAGCGGCAGTCCATCGCGTCTGGCAGAGGCGGTCTGGTAGGCGTCAAACATCTGGTAAAAAATCCATGCCAACGCCACGATACCCAGAGTCCCGTTAAAGTGCGCCAGGTTCACGAGCAGTGCAAAGATCACCACATGGGCCAGTCCCTTGGCGAATTGACCGTTGTACATAGCGCCTACGCCCGGAATCCACCCCAGGGCAAGCGCCACTCTGGGGTCGGTGCCCCAGGGGTGGGTATTCCAGGCGTCGCTTCTGCCAAAGGATTGGCCGAGGGGGACTGCCCCGGGAGAAGCGTGCTGCGCACCGGGCGCGGCCGCACCAATCCGGGAAGCCAGGCAGGGGTCACAAGCGACCACTCCGCCAACGCGGTGGATGCAGCCGTCGCACAAGGGTTTTCCGCAGAACTGGCAATATGCCGCCGCGGGTGTATCGGGATGATTGGCGCAGTTCACGCAAATCTCCTTTCTTGCAATCCGTTGGGGGATGGAGAGTCTATGGCTGGTTGCTGCGCCGTGCAACCGCGGCCGGGATTGATCCGCAGCACTACATCCATCGCACCCCCATAGGAGATTGGCGCGGGCACCGACGGCTGCTCCGGTTCATGCTGCCTTCTGGCTTGCCGGCCGGCTGGATTTTCAACCGGCGGATTTGCGCCCGGCTGCAGCTTGAAGCTGTGACCGCGGGCGGGCTTTCCGGAGTCTGTTTGCGGGGCAGCAGCGGGCGGAGGCGCGGTCTCGGTGGCGCGCTTCAGCTCCTGCACCCGCGCCTCTACTTCGTACACAAAGCGCAAGTTCTGATAGTAGCGCACCACGCGCGAGTCCGCCTGAACATACTGTCGCGTGATCGCACGCCGCATGCCGGCCGGCGTAAAGTCAGAGAGCTGCAGCGATCGCAGCCGGACGCCCATCAGGTTCAGCGTGAGCGTAATTGAGAAGAATGCCATGGCGGCTACCAGCGCCATGCGCGGCTCGAACAGGGTGCGGCGGAGCACGACAACAGAGTTTTTCTGCCAGACGGGGGCGCCAGCGATCTGAGCCAGTGTGCCCTCGACCGCGGCGTTGCGCGACCTGCCGGGCGCGGCGTGCGGCGCACCGGCATCCTGCGTCGCGGCCAGAATACGCTCCAGCAACTGTGCGGGTACGGGCGGAGCATCCTGCTTCAACAGGAGCATCCATTCGCGCCCGCGGCGCGCCTGCTCCAGCTCCTCGCGGCAGGCCGGACAACCGGCCACATGGGCTTCCATCCGCACATGCTCCGCGTCGTTCAACCCACCTTCCGCCCATTCGGCAAGATGCAACTCGACGGTTGCACAATCCAGCCGAGAGCCTTCCGAAGAAGGCGGTCTGCTGTCGAATTGGCCTTTATCCGTCATCTACATCACCTGCTTCTTGTTACGTTCCAGCAGCCGGGCCAGTTCCATGCGTCCACGGCTGATGCGGGACTTCACAGTGCCTTCCGGAATCCGCAGCGTCTCGGCAATTTCGCGGTAGTCCATGTCGTGCAGATCGCGGAGGATGACCGCCTCCCGCAGATCGGGCGAGACTTTGAGCAATGCCTTTTGGATGAGCGCCGACAGCTCCCGCTGCATCGCGCGCGTAAGAGGATCTGTCGCTGAACCCGGAAGCGTTTCGATGGGAGCAGCCGCAGCCTCGGGGTCATCCCAGCCCGCGTCGAGCGATTGCGTCCCCTGGGTGGAGCGATTGCGGCGGAAGTGGTCCACCAGCAGATTGCGGGTCAACGCTGTCAGCCAGCTTTGAAAGCTGCCCCGCTCCACATCGAAGCTTTGCAGGCTGCGATAGACCTTCAGGAAGACTTCCTGCGTCAGGTCCTCCGAGTCAGCGGATGAGCCGGTAAAGCGGTAGCAAAGGCCGTAGACGCGCCGATGGTGCAGCGCAACGATCTGCCGCCAGGCGTGGCCATCCCCCTGCATGCAGCGGCGCACCAGCCCGTTGACTTCCTCGTTCGGCCCAGCCGGCATTCGTTCGTTGGCCCCCGAAGTCCTGGGTTTTTGCGGCGGAACCTGCGCGGAACTCTCCCGGCGCACCGGCTTCTGCAGCCGGACCGGTGTTCCATGCGTCAATGCCCAGGCCGACGATCCCATGGTGCAGAATACGCAGGATCAGGCCAGGCAGTTCCGCCCGCGGATGCACCGAGCTTACATGTCCTGTGGAAGAAAGTCTGAAGAAACCGGATTTTCAAACAGCGAGTAGTCCCGGCTGACGACCGTGATTCCGCTCTCTGTCACCAGGTGGCGTTTGCGGTCCTCATTGACGTCGTACCCAATGACTGTGCCCTCCGGAATATGCACATCGCGGTCGATAATGGCCCGCCGAATGCGGCAATGGCGGCCGATCCGAACATGAGAAAACAGGATGCTCGAGTCCACTTCGCCGTAGGAGTTGACGCGGACATCGTGCGACAGCACACTGTTGCGCACCGTGGCGCCGGAGACGATACAGCCGGCCGAGATGACGGAGTTGATGGCCATGCCCGTACGGCCCGGTTCGCCGAAGACAAACTTTGCCGGCGGGTACTGCAGCGGCCGCGTGCGCATGGGCCAGCTTTTGTCATACAGGTTGAAGATCGGCGTGACGGACGCCACATCCATATTGGCGTCATAGTAGGCATCGAGCGTGCCCACATCCCGCCAGTACAGCGCCTCCTGCTTGTTCTCATCGACAAAATTGAAGGCGTACATTTTGTACTGGCCCAGCATGGCAGGCAGAATGTTATGCCCGAAGTCATGGTCCGACTCCGGATCTTCTGCATCGCGGATCAGGGCGGGCAGCAGCACATCCGTATTGAAGAGATAGATGCCCATGGAGGCATCGACCTTCTCTGGGTAGAACGGTGACCGTACGTCGGTCTGCCGGGGCTTTTCAATAAAGCCGATCACCTCTCCGGTGCGCGACACCTCCACGACGCCAAACCGCGACACCTCCGAAGGATCGACCGGCAAGGTGGCCAGCGTCACATCGGCGCCGGAGTCCAGATGCTGGCGCAGCATGCGCTCGTAGTTCATCTTGTAAATGTGATCGCCCGACAGGATCAGAACGTGCTTCGGCTGCTCACTGCCGATGGAATAGATGTTCTGATACACCGCATCCGCTGTACCCATATACCAGTTGGAGCTGACGCGCTGCATGGGCGGCAGAATCTCGATGAACTCGCCCAGATCGTTGGCCACCACCGAACCCCAGCCTTCGCGGATGTGCCGGTTGAGTGAAAGCGCCTTGTATTGCGTCAAAATGTAGACCTTGCGCAGATCGGAGTTGATGCAGTTCGACAGCGTAATGTCGATGATGCGATAGTTGCCGCCAAACGGTACGGCCGGCTTTGCCCGGTCGCGCGTGAGAGGATAGAGCCGCTCACCGGCTCCGCCCGCCAGAAGTACTCCGAGGGTCTCTTTCATTCAGGCATTCCGTCCGATTTACTCAGATGCGTAAAGCGTTGCGGGCAAGCTGCGACGCTCTACCGGGGGCCAGCGCTATGCGCACGCCGGAACCGTCCGATGCTACCACACGGGTGTAACAGGCGGCGCGGGGTGCGCAGTACAATACGGTTGGACGGGGCATTGCTCGCCACCGTTACCAGGCGTGCGAAAGTGGCGAAATTGGCAGACGCACCAGACTTAGGATCTGGCGGGGTAACCCATGGGGGTTCAAGTCCCCCCTTTCGCACCAGCGCTTCCCGTGAAAACCACTTTCCCGCATCCACGCAGCTTGATGCCGGGTGTGGATACACTGAGGACACGGCCTCCCTGCCGAAACGTTGTGCACGGCCGCTGCTGAGACGTTTGTGAACAAATCTTTTCCGTGGAACTGGGTCGCCGTCGCCGCGTTCGCGGTAGCCCTGCCGCCGAATCCGATCGCCGCTCAATCTTCCGCCCCTGCCAGGGGAACGGTCCCCGCATTTATTGAGCGGGCGCGAGTTGTCCACGTCCCTTTCATCGCCGTTTATCACGACACCACGCGCCCTGTGAGCAACCTCACCCCTTCCAGCCTGCGGGTACAGGTGGATGGCAAGCCGGTCGCTTTCACCTTGTCGCGCCCGTGGGCCAACACAATCGATGCCAAAACCGGCAAGCCAGCGGATAAGCCCAACCTGCTCATCATCCTTCCCTTCGCCGGCCCGCAGTATCGCAACGATGCCCTGAACAACGCCATCAGCGATCTGAGCAGAGAGCCGGACCTGGGATGGAACATCTCGATCCTTGACGACGGCGGAAGCCAGACGCCGTACACCCGGGACTTGAAGACCGTCATCGCGGAGCTGAAGCAGATCAAAAGTGAAGACCCGGCGGAAACCGATCTGGCAACCTGGCGCCGCACCGCTTCGCTCGCCATCGCCAGCATGCGCGTCCTGCCCGGCCGTCGCATCGTCATGTCGCTGGGCGATATCTTCCACGAGATGGTGTACGACGGAACGCAGCTTACCTATGAAAACTTCGAAGCGCACGACGTAGCCTTGGCCGCGCGCAATGCCGGAGCGGTGATCTATGCCGCCGAAAGTTTTCAGGAAATCGGCCCCCTGCGTGGCCTGTTTCCCTACTACTACGTGCTCGGCTTCGGCCCGTGGATGCTGCTGACCCGCGACGACCATTTCGAAGGCTGGATCTCCAACTTCGTCTCGGACACCATCAAGGAAATTCAGCAGGATAGCGCCGGCGCATACCAGATCAACCTTCCGCTCGATGCCAAACAGATGGATGGACGGCCCCGCGCGCTCTCCGTCACACCGCTGATGAAGGGCGTCATCGTCAACGCGCCGGAGTATTACATGG
>JAJXUS010000157.1 GCA_021782675.1 Acidobacteriota bacterium | reverse complement strand
CGACACCAGCGTGCCGGGAACGAAGTTGGTTCCCTCAATCGCCAGGTCCACGTTCTGGCTGCCCGCCGCAATCTGGCTCGGAATCACCCGCAGAATCAGCATCGGCTGCACGAATCCGCCCGGCTTGGCGGACGGAGTCACCGTGAAAGTGTTCGGCGCGGCGGCGCTCAGATTTCCGGCGACCAGCCTTACGGCGCGAGGGCCAAGCGGCGCATTCGGCGCGATAGTCACCTCCGCCTGCACCTCTGTCGCATTGGCCATCGTCGGCTTGCCAATCGTCAGCCCCATCGCCGGAATCATCTGCACGGTTGCGTTCGGAAAGAGATTCGCTCCCGACAGCGTGAGTAGCACCGAGGTTCCCTGATGGCCCGAAAGCGGTGTCATCTCTCGTATCGCTGGCTTCGCTGGGCCGCAGCTTACGGCAAAAGCAAAATTCGTGCTGCAGCCACTGGAAGCCGTCGTCACCGTGAAGGGAACCGTCGCCAACAGGTCGTGATCGGCAACTTGCAGATCGACTTTGTACGCTCCCGGAACAGCGCTTGTAGCAATCTGCACATTGGCGACAATCTGCGTGGGTGACGTAAACGTGACGCTCGTGACGGTGATGCCCTGTGACGGCGTGAAGAACAGCTTGAGCATCCGGGCCGAAAGGTTCGTCCCCGTAAACGTCAGCTTGACGCTCGCCCCCTGCGCGCCTTGGGTCGGGCTGTACGAGGTCAGCACCGGACGCTGCGCCGGCGCGGCAGCAGAAGCCATCAGGATAGCCGCTGCAAGAATGCCCGCTCTCCAGATCATTCCCCGCGAAGCATTCTTACCCCGGTCGGGTTGAGCACTCCACGCATTTCCGAATGTCTCTTGCATCGTGCCGCCTCAAAACGTCTTCTTGTGCGCCAGATTGAATGTCCAGATGCCGACAAGCTGCGTGCTTTGCAGGTCGGTGTGCGCCAAGTTGTCCCGGTTGTCGTTATAACTGCCCTGCACCGCGAGCGTGCTCGTCTTCAGCCACGCCGGCAGAGTCCATGAGAGCCGCCCGCCGTATTGGCCCGTCAGCGTGTCGCTGGTCATGCTTCCGCCGGCGAGCACCGTTTGTCCCTGCACCACGCTGAGCAAGGGGGATACCTGCACGTTGGGCTGCTTCCACGTCATTGCAGGCTGCACGTAAAGGCTGATGGTTCGCGTCGTTCCGATTGAGACCGGGTCGGCAGCCACCCAACTGAAGTTCGCCTGCGTGTTGCACTGGAAGAATCCCTGTGTCACCAGATTTGCGCCGACTGAAATCGAAGACGTAATGGCGCCTGCACTCGGCTGGAGATTGTCGCGCAGCCAGTCGCGGTTGCCGCCCACCGTCATGGACACCAGGCCCACCTGCCGTGAGAGCGTCACATTGCCTGACACATCACGCTGGTCTGCACTGCCGTTCTGGCTCGGAGGCAGTCCTCGCAGCGCCGCAGGAATCGTGCCGGTCTCCGTCAGCGACTGATTCGAACCGATCGACAGGCTCGTCTTGGCGCCGAAGGGTTTGGACCATGTCTCGGAAAACGTATTGAGATCCAGTTCGGCTGTCGTGACTGAATGCACGTTGTTCTGCAGGAAGCTGTACGTCAGAGCGAACGTGCCTGCCTTCGTGGATTCGCTTGCCGAAGCATCCACGCCACGCAGGTCAGGGTTGCTGGCTTGCGTGAGGCTTGGATTCGCCGGATTGCCGAAGTTCTGGCTGAGGTCGCGGAATGTAACGCTCACCGCAGCCTTCCTCGGATTGCCGGAGATGCCGGATCGCCACGCGCGGCCGAAGAGTGTCTTCGAGGTCGGGTCGGTGACATTCGCGTTATCGTAGCTCCACGCATACTCGCTCGACCACCGCCATCTTTGCCCAAGATGTACATTCAGCAATCCGCCATACACATCGCCGCGCGACTTCGCGGCAACGGGATTGGGGACGATGATGGGGTTGCCCTGCGAGTCATACTCAACCGTCGTCGGCGCTCCAATATCGCGCGCCCCCAGCCACATCAACCGGAACTCGGCCCACTTCGGCAGCGGAGCCTGCCAGCTTGCCCCCAACAGTCTTTGATGGAACGTCACGCCGGCGCCGCCGCCGAGCGCCTCGTCATTGGTGTTCGTGTAGAAGCCAAGCTTGCCTCCCGGCGTGGTCGCCATCGCCTCCACGCCCTGGCGCGGCGTCGCCGCCGTCACAAACTGCGCATCGGTAAAGAGCGCGGGCGAGACGATGCCAAAGCGGAGACTCCCGCCCCAGCGCTCGCCTTTGCGCTCAATCTGCGCGATGTAATCGTTCACGCGGCCCTGGCTGGTGCGCTGGATCGCAGGATTCAGAATCGAGTTGAGCAGGCCGCTGCCGCTGATCTCCGGCTTCCACGGACTGTTCTCCGTGAGGATACGTTCGGCCAGCGAGAAGACGTTGGAATCGGGTGGATTCGACCCAGAGGCCCACTGCGTCGTCGATGTAATCTGCCCGTCCATCTCTCCCTGAAACTTTGCCTTCGCCGGTTCCTGCTTCGCCGCGGGGCCCTGCGTGATTGCGCCCATCGCCGCAGAAGAACTCGGCGCAGGCATCGCCTCCGCATCCGTACCGGGCTGCATCGCCGTTGCGGCCGCCGCAGGCGCAGTGGCCGCTGGAGCGGCTATCGTAAACTTCCAGCCCGACGCCTCGAACCCCACCGTGAGGCTCACGTCGTGCTCACCGTTCGCGAGAGGAAGCTGCGGCGTATACGCCACCTGCGTCTGGCTTACCTGCGCCAGCGACGTAATATCCAGATCGTCCATCGACAAGCTTATGTCCGCCGGATTCACCGGCGACTGAAACTGCACCGAGATCGCCGGCTGCTGCTGCGCGATGCTGCTGTTCGGTGTCGGCGTCTCCTTTGCAATCTCCGTCGTCAGGTCGAAGTAGCTGCCGCGGCGCATGACGCGCAGGCTCACGTAGTGCAGCGACGCGCGCGTCGACGGAGATCTCAGCCCCGCCACAGGTGGACCCGGAACACGCGGCTCCGCAAACTGCTGCGCCGGTCCGGAAAAGATGCGCTCACCCCACGGCGAAAACACGTCGATCCTCCAGAAGTACGTTTCTCCGGGAATCAACCGTCCGTCGATGGCGTGCAGGTCGAGCGTGCCCTTATCGGTCAGATAGCGGCGCAAAATCTGCTTGCCATCCGCATCCTTGCTGATGGTCACCAGATACAGCGAGCCGGGCGATGCCTTCGTCCAGTCAATCTGCGTATGCCCCAGCGCATTCCGCACCGGCGCTGCCTGCAGCGGCTTCAGCGAGCTGCCTGAGAGATGCACGATTCTGCGCAGCGGAAGCGGCTTCCGCGCCGCACCTGCACCGTCCACCACGCGCACCGTCCAGTACAGATTGCCTTCCGGCTGCGCGCTCCAGATCGCCTGCGGCAGCTGCCAGCGGTTGTCGTCCACGTCGTACCAGGTTTCGATTGCAGAAAAGTATGGCTGCGTCGAGAAGCCCACCTGATAGCGCACGGCGCCCGGAACCGGCGCCCACAGCAGCTCCGGCGTCGTCGTCGAGGAATAGGCCGCTCCGTATGCGGGAGCTAGAAGCGCCTCGAGCTGCCACCCCGGCGGAGTGACCGCGACCAGCACCGGCCTGGTGGCAATCTGCGTCGGCTGCTGCAGGCGCAGTTGAATCGAGTGCCCGCCCAGATACCACGTCGGCAGCGTCTGGCGGGTCCGGATTGTCATGCTCTGCCCCGCCACCAGCGGCGCCGCAAACTGCTCGATCACCTGGTTGTCCCACAGCCACTGCCCAATCACTGTTCCCGTGCCCGCGCCGGACAGCACAGCCTGCGCAAAGAGCTCATCGCCCTGCTGCACCACAGTGCCGTCGCGGGGACGAATCAGTCCAATGTTGAGCACCGACGCCGGTGCGGCGATCGACGTCGAGGTCTGAATCTGCAGCGGCTGCGTCGTTCCTGTCCCCACAGCCGCAGTTCCCACGCCCGCCGCGGTGGACGTGCCATCGCTGTTGAGCACGTCGATCCCGCGCAAACCAATCGTCGCGGTCGGGTTCAGGCTGAACAGGGCCGTCATCAATGTGCCGCTGAGAACGCGTGCGCTTAGCAGCGTGGCGTCCGTCGCCTGTGTATGGCCGTTCGAATTGGCAAGGCTCGTGAGCGGCGGCGAAATCACCACGGTCGCTCCCGGCCTGAAGTTCGTCCCCTGCAGCGTCAGCTCCACGCGCCCCGCGCCCTGCGCAGTGATACCGGGGCCTGCGTGCGTCAGAGTAGGAGCCGGCGGCGTCGCCGCCGTAATCGTCAGCACAAACGGAGCCGAGGTTCCCCCTGCCGCAACGACAGCAGGATTGAAAACTGTAATCTGGTCGGTCCCCGCGGTCGCAATATCGGTAGCCGGTATCGCCACCGTGATCTGTGTGGCGCTCACAAACGTCGTGGTGCGCGCCGCGCCGTTCACCTGCACCACCGATCCGGCAAAAAAGCCCGTTCCATTCACCACCAGCGTGAACGCCGCGCCTCCCGCCGTTACGGTTCCGGGACTCAGCGACGTGATCGTCGGCACACCCTGCGCGTGCGCGATCATGGAAAGACACACCGCTGCGAGCGCGACCACTCCCTGCGTGCGCAGCATTGCCATTAGATGATTCAGCCAGGACCTCTGAGCCCCGAATGCCGCGAATGCCATACGAGGAGAGGGATTCCCAACAAGCGAATACTCGCGAAATACCGGAGAACGCCGCATCGTCACGACCTGTCCTTATCTGCTTTCGATCAGATCGGAAATTGAACCCACCGCCGTCAGGGGCGACCCGCGAAGAGGACGGCGAAGCGTACAGGGATTTTGAATGGGCCCGGGAAGTTACTGTGTGATGTTTGCGGATTCTACCACGGCGAAAACTCAGGTTGTCCACAACAATTCACATCGCCGCAATCGAAGGTACTCTCGTCCTTATATACGCTTCCACCGCAGTGACTTGATGCGGAAAAGATGAATAGAGTGCAATCGGAAGAAGGAGTATCCCACTCCCCCACATGGTTGGCACACACACATTTCGCGGACAAGTTGCATCCCGCTCCTGTTGCCTTTCACGTTCCTGCTCACGCAACTCGGCGCACATCCAGCGTCATTGGAAGAATTGCCGGTGGTCTCGCCCGGGTTCGCGAAGCCGTCACGATTTCCGATGAACCTTGCTCGTCTGCGATGCTCGGAAACTTGCCAATTCTGCTTTCTTCAATTGCACGCGTTTGGGTAGACGTTCTTCATCGAGCAGAAGGCCAGCATCGTCGCGGCTCACGTAAATGAGAGTGCCCAGTGGATCGCCAAAGCCCAAGACGAAAAGTGCCATTGCGTATACGCCAAGGCCAGCTTTGGGATCTCCCTTCTCTGCTCGAAGATAGGTATTCTTGGATACGCCCACGCGTGGGCGACGGCAAGGATCGTCAGTCCGCGTTTCCGCCGCGCGATCGCCAGGTCGCTGCCGAATTTGGACAGTGACCGTTTTACAGCGACGGGCAGGGCATCTGAAACACTTGATCAAATCGACAAGGCTCCATAAATAGATCCTTATGACGTTTGATAGTCCAACCTTTTTGAAAAGATCCAGATCGAATCGATTCATAGAGCATGGCGTTGCGCGCCAGGGCCGTGCCACGCAATCCATCATGCGCTATTGAAGGTCACACCTGCGTCGGCCGCAGGATGACGACCCGGGAAGGACGCGCTACAAGAAACCAATGGCGCGCTCGGCTTCGTGTTCCT